>JACMNL010000029.1 GCA_014378525.1 Bacteriovorax sp. | reverse complement strand
GCAATCACTTCATCATCTCTCATAGATCCACCCGGCTGAATGATCGATTTAATCCCGACGTCGTGACAAACTTCCACTGAATCAGCAAATGGAAAAAACGCATCTGAAACCAGAAGCATGTTATCCATCTTAAGCCCTTTCGCTTCAGCACGAACTTTCGCAAGCAAACGAAGTGAATCAAGACGATTAGGCTGCCCCATCCCTGTTCCTGCTAAAGTAAAATTGCCGTTCTCAGTTTTACAAACAAGTGCAATCCCATTGCTCTTTAAATGTTTGCAGGCAAGAACACCAAAATCAACCAGCTCTAAAGTCTCGTAAGGCATTTCTTTTTTCGTCACAAGTTTTAACTCTTCTGACTTTCCGAAACTCTCATCTTCATTTTGCATTAACAATCCACCAGAAATACTTTTTACAATAAATTCTGATTCAGTTTTTAATCGCACCGGAGTTTTTAACAAACGAACGTTTTTCTTTTTAGCGAAAAACTTCAACGCTTCGTCTGAATATCCGGGAGCAATAACCACTTCCATAAATCTTTCAGATAAAAACTTCGCACTCTCAGCATCTACCGGATGAGAAAAAGCTATAATCCCGCCAAAGCTCGACACACTGTCGCCACTCCATGCTTCTTCCAGAGAAGCAAACAATGTAGGGGCCACTGCCAGCCCGCAAGGGTTTGCATGTTTAATAACCGCCGTCACCGCTTTCCCGCCGGAGATATGAGCGATGTCACTCATCACTCTCCACGCAGCATCAGCATCAACCCAGTTGTTATATGAAAGCTCTTTCCCCTGTAAAACTTCCGAATCAACCAGTGAAACTTCAGTTTTTGTATTTTTTAATTTAAAAATGTTTGCCCATTGATGAGGATTTTCCCCGTAACGAAGCGACTCTTTCGATTCAATCGCTAGCCACGCTTTTTCTTCAGGCTTCTGTTCTTCACCAAATCTCGCAGTTAATTCTTCCGCAATCATTAAATCGTATTTTGCAATTCTCTCGAAAGTTTTCACTGCATATTTTCTGCGTTCAGCAAAAGTAGTAGAACCAGTAAATGTCGTTAGAAAATTATCGTAGTCAGCAACATCGGATAAAACAGCAACTGATTCATAATTTTTTGCTGAAGCTCTGAGCATCAGCGGCCCACCGATATCTATATTCTCAATGAGAATATCTTCAGTTGCACCAGTTCCTGCATATTTCTCGAATGGATAAAGATTGCAGACAACCAGGTCTATCGGCTCAATGTGAAGTTCACGTGCCTCTGAAATATCTGTCTCGTGATGACGGCGGTATAAAAGTGCACTCGTCACCGGGAAAGAAATTGATTTCATTCTTCCACCGAAAGCTTCAGGATTGCCCGTGACTTTTTCAATAGACGTTACAGGAAGCCCCATATCTTCAATAAATTTTTTCGTTCCACCTGTCGAGATGATTTCAACCTGGTGGTTATGGAGTGCTGTAACTAAAGATGCAAGATTAGTTTTGTCAGTGACGCTAATAAGAGCACGCTTAACAGGAACAGTTACATCTTTCATCTTCTATCCTTAGTTAAAGTTTGATTCACAATATTTAATTCCACTTTCAAAAATCGCAGCACCGATTCCGGCCGCTGCAGACTTGTCTTTCCCCGAAGGACTATGCCATCCGCTTGTCGCAGCTTCCGGGTGTGGCATCAATCCAAAAATTCTTCCTGTTGGGTCACAAACACCCGCTATCTGCGCGTACGATCCATTCACATCTTCAGAATAATTTAGCGCGATCTGTCCATTAGTCGTCAGCGTTTTATACATACTCTTTTGAGTTTCATCGCTGCCTTTAAAAACAATTTTCCCTTCGCCATGACGGATAGGTAGACTGATTTTCTTCGACTGAATTTCTTTGGTCCACACACAATTAGAAACCGGCACATCGAGGTCAACCCAGCGGTTGATGAAATGCCCCTGGCGATTGTGAGTTAATGTCATCGATCTTGGATCAAAAGGTTTTGGCAGTAGACCAAGTCTTACCAGCGCCTGAAATCCGTTACAGATTCCAATGACCAGTTTTTTATTATCAACAAATTTTTTAAGTTCAGCGCCGAGAGAGTATTTTAATTTCAAAGCTAGAATCTGCCCTGAACCAATCTCATCCCCGAATGAAAAACCACCGGGAAGAGCTAAGATATGGGCCGATTCAAGTTTCGAAGGATTTTCAATCAGGTCAGAAATATGAATGATCTCGGCCTTGATTCCCGCTTCAGTAAAGGCCAGTGCCGTTTCCTCTTCGCAGTTTATCCCATCTCCTGTCAAAACCAATGCACGAATATTTGAGCGTTGTAATGTCATACAATACCCTCCACCTGAATTTTATAGTTGGTCATGCACTCCGCACCCGTTACATTTAAAATCGAATTCCCTTTGAATGCGACTTCTAAACTTCCGGTCATTGTTGTCTGCCCAAGTTTTAAGAAACTGTGCCCTTGTAGATTTTCTTCAAAATGCTTCTGGTCTTTTTCTTTCACAGAAACTACAAATCGCCCGGCACTTTCATTGAACATGAAACCCAGAAGATTTTTTTCAGCAATTGAGCTGAAATCAAGTTTCATCCCGTAAGAAGTCCCCATCATCATTTCGGCAAGGGCAATCAACACCCCACCATCAGAAACATCGTGTGAGCTTTCAATCAACTGCGCTTTCATTGATTTGTGAAACTTTCTATAAAGATCCAGCTGCTTTTTTCCGTCGATATACGGAAGCGGATAACTGATTTCATAATCTTCATACAAATCTTTCAATTCATAAGCAGAAGTAAAATTAGTTAAGTTCTCACCGATCAGATACACCAGTGAGTTTTCATTTTTAATTTCTGAAGTCGTAATGGTTTTTAATCCAGGAACTCTTCCCATCGCTGTTACAAGAAGTGTCGGAGGAACACTGATTTTCACGGTATCACCTTCAGCAGTTTTACCGATGAAATCATTTTTCATACTGTCTTTACCGCTTACAAACGGCATTCCATACGAAAGACTCAAATCATAAAGCGCCTGAGAGGCACGAACCAGCTGGCCCAATTTTAATTTTGCATCCGGGTTTCTTGCGGACTCAATCGGATCCGGCCAGCAGTAGTTATCCACTAAAACCATTTCATCCGGATTCGCACCAACACACACAGCATTTCTTACGGCCTCATCAACCGCATACTCTGCCATTAAATAAGTATCGTACTCCGAAACTTTAGGACAGATCCCGCAAGCGATAGCGATAGCATTATCAACGCCACCACCATGCGGCTTCATCCAGACAACACCTGCATCACTTGGAGCAGAAAAACCAACATCACTTGATCCGGTAAAAGGTTTAACCAGAGTTGCCCCTTTGACTTCATGATCGTAACGGCGAACCAGATGCTCATGGCTTCTGATGTTCGGGCTTCTGAATAAATCCAGAAGAATTTTTTTATAATTATTTCTCGGAAGAAGAGGCTTCCCGATTTTTCTCTTAATCCAGTGTGCACTTTTTGTTTCCATATCAAAGTGCGCGGTAAGTTTCATCGGAACAAGCGATTCATGTAAAAACTCAAGAGAGATATCTGCTACGACTTCATTGTTATATTTAATGTGAAGTGATCCACTGTCAGTAAAAGTACCGATGACAGACGCTTCCACATTTCTCTTCGCTGCCAGAGCTAAAAAAGCATCGATCGTGTCTTTAGCTACAGAAAAAGTCATACGCTCCTGACTTTCACTGACCATTAATTCATACGGTGATAACCCGGGATATTTCACTAAAGCTTTTTCTAAATCAACATCAGCACCATTCGTAAGCTGTGCCATCTCACCAATGCTTGAACTTAATCCTCCGGCTCCGTTATCAGTCACTGAATTAAAAAGTCCTTTGATACGAGCTTCAATCAGAAAGTCTCCGAGACGTTTCTGCGTGATCGGATCTCCAATCTGCACAACCGAAGAAGGAACACCGTCAACCAGCTCCATTGAACTGAATGTGGCCCCGTGAATACCGTCTTTACCAATGCGGCCGCCGGCCATAACGATCAGGTCACCGGGTCTCTGCCCTTTTTCAGCAGTTGATTTATTATTTTCAATTTGAGGAATCACTCCGACAGTTCCACAGAACACCAATGGCTTTCCGACATAGTCGCGGTCAAAAACAAAAGCACCGTTTACTGTAGGAATCCCACTCTTGTTTCCACCATCCTGTACACCCTGATGAACTCCCGCTTTGATACGGTCAGGATTTTTTAAAAGCAGTGGCAGTGATAATTTATTTTCCTGAAAGTAAATATTTTCCGCTAAACAAAACACGTTCGTATTAGCGATAGGTTTTGCACCCAGACCAACACCTAAAATATCCCTGTTCACTCCCAGAATTCCCGTCAGTGCTCCACCGTATGGATCAAGTGCACTTGGCGAATTGTGGGTTTCAACTTTAATACACACATCGACTTTGTCATCGAAGCGGACAATTCCGGCATTGTCGTGAAAAATAGAAATCAACCACGGCAGTTTTCGATCTTCTTTAATTTTTAACGTTGATCCGCGGATTAAAGTTTTAAAAATCCCGTTGATCTTTTTCTCCCCGATAGCTTTTACGCCTTCAGGTAAATTCGATTCGCTATAAGTAATCTCAGAAGAAAAAATCTTATGTTTGCAGTGTTCACTCCAGCTTTGAGCGATGACTTCCATTTCAACATCACTTGGATTTCTCCCCAGAGATTTGTAATAAGACTTGATATAAGTTAACTCGTCTGTTGATAAGGCCCAGCAGTTATCCTGATTCATTTTATTTAAAACAGAATCTTCCACACCAAGGTCAATCTTCTCTGATTTAGAAGCTGTTATCTGTACACTGGGAAATACGATATTTTTTAAGCGCAAGTTATACACAAGTTCAGCTGGCGTTGTAACAGTCACCTTATGTAATAAAAAGTTCGCCATCTTTTCATAAGTCATCTTCTCAAGTTTATCCTGCGGAAGATTTTCACCTTCAACATAGTACATAGACCCTGAAGAAACTTTCATATCCACTTTTGAGAGTGCTGGAATTAACTTCAACGCTTCAAGAGCGGCGTGAGCTGAGTTGTCAGTCACTCCCGGACGAAATCCAATATCGATCAGATAAGGATTTTTAAATCCACGGGTCTTTAACCAGCCGTGATACTCTTCCTGATTGTCACTCATCGAACTAAAAAGAGTTTCCATCACACTGTCAGTAAAGACTTCTGAAGCGTATGTTTCAAAGTTTTCAACCGGATTTTGTGATTCAACCAGGAAGTATCTCACTTCCCAAATTTTATCAAAGCTCACTTTCATATACTCTTTAAACCAGACTTTCAGCGACTCTTCGCTGGTCGTCGTTTGAGTTAAGTTAAAAGTATTCGGGTAAATTTCAAAACGATAAACGCTCATACTATGTCCTTAAAAAGTTTTTCTAAAACTTCGGGATAAAATTTATTTTCGATCGCAAGCCCACGGGCCTTAAAGTCTTCAAACGATTCGCCGGGTACAAGATCAAATTTTTTCTGCGCTATAATCTCGCCTGTATCCATCCCTGCATCCACATAGTGAATTGTGCACCCGGATTCTGTTACATTTGCCTTAAAAGCATCCCCGTATCCATCGACACCTGGAAAAAGCGGCAATAGTGACGGGTGAATATTCACAATTTTTTTATCGTAAGTTTTTAAAAAATGCGGGCCGAGTAATTTCATGAATCCTGCGAGAACGATCCAGTCAGGACGGTACCCTTCAAGACTCGCAATCATTCTTTGCTCAAAGTAGGTCTTGTCTTCATTTTTTTTCTTTGAAACGGCCAGTGCAGGAACATTGTTATTTTTTGCACGTTCCAGAACCAGTGCTTTTCTTTTATCACTTAAAACGCACACCACTTCGGCAATATCAGAATCCGCGGCCCATTTCATGATGGACTCAGCGTTGGAACCGCTTCCGGAGGCTAGAATGGCAATCCTTACTTTAGTCATTAAATTTGTCCCTTACCAATATCTGTACGGTATTGAGAGCCGTCAAACTGAACTTTAGAAATATTTTCGTAAGCAGACTTTCGGGCCTCTGTTAAATTCTCAGCGAGTGAAGTTATGCCCAGCACTCTTCCACCTTTGGTTTTTAACTGCCCTTCATTTTTTTCAACACCTGCAAAAAATAAAAAATCATTTTTCCCAAGAAGAAACGTATTGAGAAAATGAATCGTGTCCCCAGTGCGGACTTTTACGCCTTCAGTTCCTGGATACCCGTGAGCGGCCATCACAACATGTACCCCTGACTTATCTTTTTTAAGCGGTGATAATCTTCCAAGTTCACCTTGAAGTTTTTTAATCTCACCGTTTGCTGCCGCTTTAAACCACGGCGCCAAATTTTCATTTAATAAAGGAAGAAGCACCTGAGTTTCAGGATCCCCAAAACGAACATTGAACTCCAGAACTTTCCATCCTGATTTAGTTTTCATCAGACCGGCAAATAAAATCCCTGAAAATGCACTTCCAGCTTTTTTCATTCCTGTCATCATGGGTGCAAAAACATTTTCATTAATCCACTGGGCGTCGCCTTCTTCTAGACAAGTTGCTGGAGAAAAAACTCCCATCCCACCCGTATTAGGCCCAAGATCACCGTCTCTCAATCTTTTGTGGTCACAGGCCGTTCCTAAGAATGAAAAACTCTCCCCGTCACAAAGTGCGAAGGCCGAAACTTCCGTCCCTTCCAGAAACTCTTCAATAATTATGTGGTCAACGTTTTCACCGAGAAGTTTTTCTTTCATCAGACTAATGACTGCCAATCTTGCATCATTTTTAGTCATACAAACAACAACGCCCTTACCCTGGGCAAGACCGTCACATTTCACCACCATCTTTTCAGACGGATTTGTTTCAATATAATTTAAAGCTGCATCAGCATCAAAAAACTCAGAATACCCTGCAGTAGGCACACCAGCTGCCATCATAATTTTTTTTGCAAATGCTTTTGATGTTTCAAGCTCACTTGCAGCTTTTGAAGGACCGACGATAGAAAGTTTATTTTTCTGAAAAAGATCAACTATCCCTTCTGACAAAGTCGCTTCAGGGCCGACTATCGTTAAATCAATTTTTTCTTTAATTGCTAAATTCAAAAGTGCATTGATATCCATTGCAGAGACAGGTGCGACTTGAAGCTCCGGCAGTGTTTCATTCATCGCCGAATTACCCGGCGCTACAAAAACTTTTGAAACAGTAGATGTCTGACCTAAATGGTGACAAAGAGCATGCTCTCTTCCGCCACTTCCTATAACAAGAACTCTCATAGGTACCTCTTGCTGTAATTATCCAGGTTAAATTCTTCTGCAAAGAATTTCTGACCGATGACTTTCTCAGTTACTGCATTGGAGTAACTTTTATAAACGGACTCCGCTCTCTTTTTAACTTCCGGATCAAGTTTCGCTGGAGTTGATTTGTATTTCCCGATACAAAGCGCTTTAAAATCCCCACCTGAAACAAGTGAATCTCGTTTTGCCGCTTCAAGATTTTTATACCAGTCAGATCCTTTGTATGTTTCTCTTAAAAATTCTTTCGAAAAACTCTTTCCTTTATAAAGCAATCGAAGTTCATCAATCCCGATTGAATCAACCAGCATGAACTCTCGATTTCCATTCACTCCTTCAACAAATCCCACTTCAATTTTTCCGTCCCACAACTCAAGCCCAAGCTCGTGATGGAAACAAAACAAGTTAAGTGCAATCAAATGAGTCATGGTCTGTAGATCACTCCATTCAACATCATTGAGTCCTGCTATAGATTTAGCTTCTGAATAATCCAGATAACGATCGCCTCTTTCAAGTTTTGTTGAAAAATCGATCATCGGTGTTTTTAATAATTTCCCATTTTCCTGTACAGAATCAAAACCGAACTCTTTCCATTTTGCGGCATCACTTCCAAGTCTTTTCGAAAGTGAGTTTCCATTGGCAAGTCCCAGTCTGAATATAACTTCCAGTGGAACTAGTGCATTCACAGGTTTATTTTTATAAACTTCATATCCATAAGTTTCGTCATCAAAAGATGGACGCAGGATTTTTATATTTTTTACTTCGAGAGTGGCATTGTCCCAGCTCGCTTCATTTAAAACTGCATGGTGATTTAGGCCGTGTCTTGAATATTTTTTAAAGAGTGCAGAATTCTCGAGGCCTGCCAGATAATCAGCAGAAAAAGTTTCTTTTAAAACGGGAGTGGTAAAAATATTCTGCCAGTTCCCCGGACGGGAAAGATAATTGAAAAAACTTTTCCCCATGATCGCGAGAGTTTTCCCCTTATCTTCGAGTTGATCAGGCATTTCTCCCCAGTCAAAAACCGAATAGCGGTCGGAGAATTCAAAAAGCAGGTTTTCCGCATACACTTCGCCCCTGACATTTTTTACCGATCCACGGTACAGTACAGGTGGCAAATTAGTCATGCGTTACTCCCGATGAAGACTTCTCATATCCTGAAATTTTTGTGCACTCGAAACGTCCACCGGATAACATCCGTTCACGCACGCCATACACAGACTTTCTTTTCCAATTGATTTAATTAATGAAGCTTCAGATAAGTAGATGAGCTTTGTTGCTCCTAAATAATCCTGCACTTCTTCTGTCGAACGTGAACTTGCCACCAGCTCTTTAGGATCCGGAAAATCCACGCCGTAGTAACAAGGGTATCTGATCGGCGGACAAGTCGTCGCAAAGTAAACTTCATTTGCTCCGGCCTCTTTCACCATTTCAATAATTCGTTTTGAAGTTGTTCCACGAACAATACTGTCATCGAGTAACAAAATATTTTTTCCTCTGATCTCACTTGCGATCGCTGTCAGCTTCAACTGAACCGCGCGGTTTCTGCTCGCCTGTGTATTAAGGATAAAACTTCTCTGGATATATCTGTTTTTGATCAGAACTTCTCTATAAGGAATTTTTAAATTTTCACTTAAGCTGATCGCTGCCACCCGCGATGTCTCAGGAATCGGAACCACAAGATCAGGGCTGATCTCGCCGCTGTCGATGAGCTTCTGGACTTCACCTGCCAGATTTTTTCCGAAATCAAGTCTTGCTGAATAAACACTTTTTTCTTCCAGAACACTTTCCGGATTCGCAAAGTAAACGTACTCAAACATGCACGACTTAGGCTGGATATTTCTCGTCTTTGAATAATCTGTCGAAGAAAAAATTTCTCCAAGATTATCAATGAAAAGAATTTCTCCCGGAGCAAGGTCACGAACGACATCATAGCCCAGGAAATTTAATGAATTTGATTCGGAACTTAAGCAGTAACTTTTTCCAAAGTGGGCCGGATGAGCGGCCATCTCTTCAACTGTGAGTTTTCTCTCACCTAAAATAAGCGGGCGAATTCCGTGTGGATCACGAAAAGCAAATAATCCCTGGTCAGCTAGTATTCCTAAAACAGAAAATCCGCCTTTGGCCTGATCAAATAATGCTTTCACTGAATTCTGGAATTTATCGAAGTGATGAATGTTCTCTTTATCTTTTAATCCGTCGGATAAAATATTTAAAAGAACTTCAAGGTCACTGTTGGAAAATAAATGGCGACGTTTTTCATTTTGCAGATGATTTTTCAAATCAAAATAATTAACTATGTTCCCGTTGTGAACCATACCAATCCCGTGAGGATAATTGGTAGTCATCGGCTGAATATCGCGTTTTGAATCGATTGGATTTTTCGGTCCCACAGTCGCATAACGAGTGTGAGCAATCGCCATCTGACCTGAAAAGCCAGCAAGTATTTCAGGACTAAAAACGTCGCTGACTAAACCTAGCTCTTTATAGTGATGGAAATTTTTTGAATCAAAGTCGTATGAGAGGATTCCGGCGGCGTCTTGTCCTCGGTGTTGCAGTAAAAGCAAACCTTGATAGACTTCCTGAAACGAAAATGGAGTACCGAATACCCCTACAATTCCACACATCGGCTAATACCTCAGATTAGGAAAACTTATATTTGATTTCAGAACAATAAAATTATTTCTTTAAACTGGCCATTGAAATCTTTGGCAATATTAATTTTCTTCGGGCAATATCGAATCAAATAAATGAAAAACATAAATTCCCAAACCATTCTCGGAATTTTAGGCAGCGGACAACTCGCGCGAATGACAACGCTTGCCGCTAGTGAATTCGGCATTCAAACACACATTTACTGCTCTGAATCTCAAGTTTCTCCAGCAGAACACACTGCCACAAAAACGATTAAAGGTTCATTTAAAGACGTAACTGCTATTCTGGATTTCTGTCAAAATTGTGACGTAGTAACGCTGGAAAATGAGTTTATTGATCAGGATATTCTCGAAGCTATCGATGCCAAATTTCCCGATAAACTTTTCCCCAATTCAAAAACATTTAAAAAAATCGGCGACAAAATTTCTGAAAAAGAAAGTTTTACAATTGCCGGAATAAAAGTGACTCCCTTTAAAAAAGTCATTTCTCCCTCTGATGTTTTAGAGTTCACTAAAATTCACGGATTCCCTGTCGTCTTAAAAAGCGCGAAAGGTGGATACGATGGATATGGAAACGTTACGATAAAATCAGAAAGTGAACTCGCAGAAAAATTTACAAAACTTAAAGGTGAACTTTTAGTTGAGGCCTTCATTCCTTACGAAAAAGAACTCGCTATCATGATTGCGAGAAATAAAAACCGTGAAATGGTTTTTTATCCGGTCGCTCATACGATGCAGGAAAATCATATCTGCCATTTCGTGAGTGTTCCCGCAGATGTTAAACCGGAAATCGTCAACCGCATTGAAGACGCCGCTAAAAAAGCGATGATCGCCATCGACGCTGTCGGAATTTTTGCTTTCGAATTTTTCTTAACCAAAGAAGATGATCTTTATTTAAACGAGTCGGCACCTCGCCCGCATAACAGCGGCCACTATACAATTGAAGGTTCGGTTACAAGTCAGTTCCATAACCACGTGAGAAGTGTGCTCAATCTTCCTCTGGGCGAATCAACACTTCGCTCGAAAGAAGTTCTCATGCTGAATCTGCTTGGAACACAGTCTGGAATTGCAGAACTAAATCCAATACAAAATTTCCTCAATGTTGAAGACGGACATCTTCACCTCTACGGAAAAAAAGATTCAAAGGCCGGAAGAAAAATGGGCCATTTCACTCTGCTTGGTAACAACAAGATTGAAATGTTCGAAAAATTAAACAAACTAAAAGCGGAATACACTTTATGAAAAAAACAAAATCAAACGCGAAACCAGTTGTCGCAGTCATCATGGGAAGTCAGTCTGACTGGCCGACAATGAAAGAAGCCTGCGATGTTTTGGATGCGTTCGGTATTCCCTATGAAAAACAAATTCTCTCTGCCCACAGGACTCCTGATGAAATGAGATCCTTTGCCATTGGTGCACGAACAGCTGGTTTAAAAGTTATTATCGCAGGTGCCGGCGGAGCTGCTCACCTTCCGGGTATGACTGCTGCCTACACAACACTTCCTGTAATCGGCGTCCCTGTCCAATCAAAAATATTAAGTGGTGTCGATAGCCTTTATTCAATCGTACAAATGCCAAAAGGTATTCCAGTCGCCACTGTGGCCATCGGAAACGCCAGCAATGCAGGAATTCTTGCAGTACAAATTCTTTCCATCGAAGACTCAAAACTAGCAGTGAAAATTGAAACTTTCCGCCAGCGCCAGAGTCAGGATGTTAAAGAATCAAATAAAGTTTTAAAAAAGCAGAAGTAGTATGGGGCGCTGTAAATACGAAAAACTCCAGGCCATTGAACCTGCTCTCGATGAAATCAGAAAAATTGAAGTACTTAAAGAAACTAAACCTGGTATTTTCTATTTAAAGAGTCAGGGGTTTCTGCACTTCCATGAAAAAGAAGATAAAATCTGGGCCGATCTTAAAGTTGGTGATAAGTGGGAACCAATCGACATTCCTTTGAAGGTAACAAAAAAAATTCTAAAATATTTTGTAAAGACTGTGACCGACGCTATCGCCTAGATTTTTACGAGATAAACTCTTTTAAGTTCAATTCGCCCGATTTTAGCAGCACTCGCAAGCACACCAACTGTTGTCGTTGCTCCAATGTAAAGCTCCAGCTTTTTTTTCTTAAACTCAGTCAGCACCTGCTTATAAAGCTCAAAACTCAGTCCTCTGCCCTGAAAATCTTTTGCCACGAAAATTGCGGCCACCAAACCCCATTTATTTTTCGGATCGACAAAATATGCAATATCTCCAGCTAATTTTCCATTCTCTTTTGCCACAAAACTGGCATTATTTTTTAACAAAGCTCCATAAAATTGTGCCATGTTTTTTCTGGCATTCTTCTTCATGAAAATCTTTCTCATTCTGCTGGTTTTATCCAGTATATGAGACTCTAAATCCAGCTCCATTAGCTTGTTCATATCCTTCTTCTGCATTCTGGAAAATTTAAAAGCAGATTTCTCTGCACATATTTTATCCAGCGCTTTTAATCCAAACTTTGTATTACCTACCAGTTCTATATAAGTAAGAAGTCCATCTTTGGAAAAATGTTTTTTAGAAATTGCATCATCGAAACTAATATCAATCGCCATTCTTTTTGTTTTATAAAGTTTTTGAAAGTCTAAAGCAGCCAGCTTCACAGCTTTGTAAAACTTCGATCTTGCTTTAGGATTATTATCACAGTAACAAGAAGTCACATGAAAAAACTCTTCTTCAAACTCTCCCATGAAAGAAAGCTTAAACTGAAAAAAAAAGTCCAGTTTCCCTCTGGTCGTAGCCACCTCCAGTCGCCCTCTGACAAAAGACTCTTCCAGTAAAAAGATAAGTTCTTTTTTTTGATTTGCATTAATGCTCTTTTTAAAAACAGTTTTATAACGTCTAAAAAGAACCGGAGTAATTAATTTAATTTTTTGATTTAACGTAAGCTCTTTCAGATAAGATCCGGTCTCGCCTTCTTTAAATGCTCAACGATTTTTTTAATCTCCTGAGCATCTTTCACCGGCGCAACTAAAACCACTTTTTCATTCACGACGACAATATGCTTTTCCATATTGATCATCGCCACAAAGTGATCAGGAGCAAAAACTACGTTGTCAGTAGAGTTTAAAAAGAACTCTCCATCAGATTTAACGACAGTATTCCCGTGAGTTTCATCGATGACAGTTGAAAG
>JACMNL010000028.1 GCA_014378525.1 Bacteriovorax sp. | reverse complement strand
CCCCGAATTTCCCCATCGAAATATCCTGCTACGTACTACTTTGCGATCCCCAGCACTTTTTCATCAAACCCGGCAGGGAGTAATGAATTTTGGAACGCTTTTGCTACATTTGTATTTGTCGCTTGAGAGTCACATGTTGTGTTCTCTTCAACTTGTTCACCAATTTTTCTGAAAGCATCACTCTTAACTTCAGTAACTGAAGGAGTTGCACTCCCGGCTTCTTTTAAATTATCAAGAGCTAAAAGTAGAGATGCCTTGTTGTCTGCACCTTTTGGATCCGTCTCTTTTGCAGACTCATCCATTGCTTTTTGTGTAGCTGCAACTTTATCGTTCAAGCCCTTGAAGGCATCGGCAGTATCATTAATTTTTTTAAGTTCTAAAATTCTTGCTGATTGTTCTGCTGTAATTTTATCCGGTAGAACTTTTTTAAGATCTTCCAGTTCCTTTGAGTCTTTTCCAACTTGTTCTGCAGATCTTTCAGTCACTGCTTTGTTGTCTGTGTTAAATTTGTCACGATCTTTAACTGCAGCATTGTACAAATCTGTTTTTTCCTTATCTGCACTTTTCGGAGTGTATTTTTCTGCATCTAAAACTGACTGGCAGATACTGTTACCAGATTTACCGGCCTCTGAGATTGCAGCTATGTCACCAAAAAAATCACCATCTTTGATGTTGTAATCAAAATCAGAAAAATCATTTTTTAATACTGCTTTTGCTAAGGCCTTCTTTCTATCTGCAGTATCCATTTTATTTCTTTCTTTTTCCGGAAGTTTTGCAATTGCTTTTTCGATAAAATCAGCATCTTTCAGAGCTTTTCCATCTTTGTCACTACAGATTGCTTTAGGAGTGATCATTCCTTTTTTGCTTTTCTTTGGAGCCGCTGCAGTTTTTTTACCGTCTTTATTAGCAGCAGCAGTTGCAGCTTCAATTTTAGCAGCTTCGGCTTTTCTGATAGCATTACACTTCGCTAATTGACCTTTACCCATATCTTTGTCATCAACTGAATCACAGTCTTGCGAAGCCGATGAAGACTCATTGTTATACTCATTACAAGTCCCGTTAAACTCAGCAATGTTCGTTGCTACTGTTGGAACGATACGTGAAGCAACTTCATCCATAGTAGATGAAAGACTTTTTGCATTGTCACATCCTCCAACAGGGTGGTTTGCAAGAGAAGCATATTTTCTACAAAAATTTTTTACTTTGTTGTCCATGTCAGACTGCTTCTTCATATTTTCATTGTTCATCTTTGCGATCTCGCGTGATGAAGTATCGATCATGTTTTTACATTCGCCAGCAAGTTTTTCCCATTTATCTTTTTCTCTGCTCATGGCATCGCTTTGTTTACCTACGTAGTCGTCGATTTCTTTATCAACAGCAACCTGCTGGTCTTTGAAAACTTTTTTCAGAAGATCGATCTTCTTTGGAAGTTCGTCCATGAAAGCAAGATTTCCATCGTTGGCCATGTCCACACCGAATGTATCTTTTTTCATTTCAGGCATTGTAATGAACATATCAGCTGGGATAGGGAAGTTTGTACCAGGGAAACGCGCCTGAACAACTTTTACCATATCCATGACCGCATTTTTTTGTGCTGTATAAAGCGCATTTGATCTAGCAACCAGAGCTGCAGTGTTGGCATTGAAAGTTTTTGCCTGAGCTTCTAGTTTTGCTTTTCTTGTTTGTACTTGCTTGTCAGCTTCAGAAAAACAACCAGCGATTTCGTTGGCACACTGAGAAGCTTGAGACATACAAAAGTTTACGTTTGCTGTATCAAAAGCGGTTCCGCCGTCTTTTACACTGCATCCAGAACCTGATTTTTTAGTTTCGCCATTACAGTTAAGTGCCTGCTCTAGAACACGACTTCCCAATTGTGAAGTGTAGTTATCACTTAAGCTTTTTAATTCTCTTAACAAAGCTTGTCCGCGCGCAACTTTTGTTTTTTGTGATACACCGGATGCACTTGTCGAAAATGTCTGGTCCTGGCCATAACGGGACTGACATGCAGTCAATGTCTTCATATAAAGATCGTAAGGAGTTATTGTTACTCTTTGTGCATTCGAATTCTGGTATGTGATTGTGATGTCTTTATAGTTTGTTTCAAGTGCCTTGATCTGAGATAGTTTGTCCTCGATAAAAGCATCGCTGTCTAAAATAGTTTTTAGAGCGGCCTTATATTTATCACGGGCAGTACCTTCACTATTTGTACTTTTTTGTTTCAATGAAGATAAAATCTGGTCAGTTGAAATGGCCGTTCCTGATTTATCCGCTCCAGTCACACAGTCATTTACATATTGTTTTTTGAAAAACTCCTGAGATCCTGCCAGGAAACCATCAAAGTCCGCAGAAAAATTTTTATCGATTGGTGGTAATGTATATCCAATTTTAGAAAGTTCTTTTGCGATTCTTGCTTTAGCTGTGCTGAATTCATCGGCCTGTTTTACGATTGCCGCTGCTACCGAACCGTATTTTGTAGTACTTTGAAGACCGCCACCCTTAACAGTTGCACTTAAATAGTCATCAATTCCACCGTCAACAATAAGCTTCTTGTTTTTTTCAATGTCACGGCGTACGTCAGCTTCAATAAGTGTTCTGTTTGAATTGTAATCAGCAGCTTTTTTATTTGTTGCTGACATCGATTGCATGATCCCGATGAAGCCCAGCGATTGTGCTCCGGCCGCAAGAGCTTCGTCACCAATAACAGACTGACAGCTTTGTGAAAAATATTTTGCGAAGTCAGTTGTCTTTGCTTTCAGGTTATTTTTTCCTGAACCATTTGCTGATCCGTTAAGTTCATCGTTAGTCGCAGTCATGTCATCAATAAGTTTTTTATTGTTGGCCTTGAAAGTTTCTTTGTCTTTATTTAACTGATCCTGAAGACGAGTTAAATTGTTTTGCATTTCTGTTAACTGAGAGTCCAGAGCTTTCTTTTTGTCTTCAAGACATTTCATACCAAATGGAGTGGTGCTGTTTGAAGCAGGGTTTTGCATTTGTTCGAAATAGTTAACCCAGCTTTTTGAAATTGATTCGTAAGTAATCATGCTTGAGATGGCAGCAGGGTCCGGTGAAGCAGCAGAACACACGTTTTGTGGCATTGATGACATCGATGCCGGGATTGGACATTCAGGAAAAAATTTTCCGGCCACAGTGTAGCATGCTGTACCGTCTGGTTTTCTACAACCTGGACTTAACTGTTGCATCATCGCCTGATTTTTTGTCGCAGCAATCTGCTGAGATATCATTTGTTGTTTGGCACCAAGAAATTGTCCGTATGTTTGAACAGCAATGTTTGCAACACTTAAAATTTCTTTTCCAGTTGCTTCTGTTTTATCAATCGAAGCTGCTTGAACTCCAAAAATAAAAGTCGTCTGCATCAACGAAAAAATTAATGCATGAACAGCAAATGCTTTTGTTAATTTAAAAAAGTTTTTCATAGCATTCATTCCTAATGGCCTAAGGTTCATTCTTTAGTCTTTTCGGACAGTTTCCCAAAAAACTGTGATACTTAAGCCTATTTTAATGCCTGAACATTTTAATCATCCTCTTTTTACCTGCCAGAGAGGAAAGATTTGGGAAGTTTGAGGAGAGTTCTTTTGATTATGAAGAGTTAAATGCTGACCACTCAATAAGTTTAAGTGGTCATTGAATATGCTGAAGTGGCGAAAATTTGAGGCAGTTTTTTAGCGCATAAACAGGTAATAAACGATACCGAAGACAATACGGTAAATCCCGAAGGGAGTCAGTGATAGTCGTTTTAAAACGATCAGGAAGCCCTTTATTCCGACAATAGCAATCAGGAATGCGACGGTAAATCCAACGGCCAGTCCCAGGAAGTCTTCACTCGAAAATGTTGAATAAACTTTAAGCATTTCATAGATTGTAGCTGCACACATAACAGGAACAGAAATAAGGAATGAAAAATCCGCTGAGGCCTGAACATCAATTTTTCTCATCATCGCGGTAAGCATTGTAGCACCTGAGCGTGATACACCTGGAATAAGCGCAACACACTGGCCGATACCAATGATAAAAGCATCCATATAACTTATGTCATCCACACTATGAACCACCGGTTTCGGTTTGAATTTTTCAATTACGATCATCAGAATACCAACGACAATTAGAGAAAAAACTACGACATGTGAATTATAAAGATGGGCCTTGATGAATTTTCTCGTAACGAAACCTATAGCTAAAACCGGCATAATTGCGACTGCAATGTGAATCAGGTTCAGGCGGTTGGTCTTTTTAACCGAAATTAATCCTTTTAATTCTTTTATTTTTTCCAGATTAAAAAATTCTTTAAATCGTTCTCTATAAAGGAATACGACAGCGAGAATAGCTCCCAGCTGAATGATGATATTGAATGAATCGCTTTTTAAGTGATCGAGGTGAAGTAGTTCACTGGCAATAATAAGGTGGCCGGTGCTCGATACGGGAATAAATTCTGTCAGACCTTCAACGATTCCTAAGACTGCAGCGATAATTAATGCTTCCATAATTCTCTCAATTCAAAAGTTGTTTGAATCTTATTATGAAAGCAGAATATAATTTTGACAATTAATTAGTTGGTTGAACTTCCACATGTAATGATAGTCAAATCGTTGCCAGCAGCACTATTCGAACCTAATGCCGCCGGAATACAGTAAGCGTGTGTATTGATCTTCAGACCTTTATTGTATAAATCAAGAAGACCATTTTCATTGTCAGTGGTCGTACTTCCTTCAAGGAAGCGGTAGCCTTTTGCATCGCTGGACGTTTGTCCTGGAGTTCTTAATCTTGAAATTAAAATACCGTAGGCCACAACACCGGAAGCACACATTTGTCTTTCACAGGCCAGGTTGGCAGCGTAAGCTGGATCTCTGATGTATCCGCTAGAGTCAAAAAGAGTTTCGCTTAATTTTTTAGCTTCAGATGAAACATAACGATTTGTATAAATACTTAAGTCGACATAGTCTGAAAGCTGGCATTTTAAATTTGCAGAGTTGATCAAACCTGTACAGCAAAGTGAAGGGTCATCTCCGGCCTTCATTTGCGTTCCTGCAGGTAAACAACTTACAACTTCATCGGCCTTGAAAATTTGTTTCATACTTAAGAAGTTAGTATTATCAATCGCAGAGTACATCTGACCTTTTGTTGCATCATTATATTCTTTTGCTGATAAAGTTCCCGGGTATAAATTCGTCGGCGTCATATAACTTAATGTCGGTGTAGTCGGATGATCCGGATAAGGAAGAGTTCTTCCACCGGGATGTGACTTACAAGACATTGCCTCTTCAGTTGATCCGCTGAAAAACGATTCTGATTCAAGTGCAATCTGAGGAATACCCATTAACTCCATTTTTCCAAGGTAGTTGAATACATCACGGGCCTTTGGAGTGTTTGGAGAAGTCTGTGCAATACCACAATTTGGATCATCAGCTGCACCTGTACAAGCATAACCTGTATCTGTAGCTGTAGTTGCAGCAGGGTACCAGTTCATACATCTGAAGATTGTAGGGCTGAAGGCCTGGAAGATCGATGCTGCCCATTTATGATTATTAGTTCCTGTATAGAAATTTCGAACCCAGTCTCCTGAGCAGCTAGTTTTTTCTGCATATGTTGAAAAAGTTTTAAACTGATTTGGAAGTACACTAGTAGGCTCGCAGCCTTTAACTGAAGTACACTGATCTTTTATTGCAACTCTCAGAGTTGGATAAACTGTACTGTCAGTATTTACTTCTTTATACATTGTGGCCGCACGGGAGTATCGTGAAACTGTCGTCATTTTATAATCGATGCCGGGCACTTTTGTTAAATCAAGTCCATTCGTATTGTCGGCCGAAGGAAGTGAGATCGTGCTTCCTGCAACTCTACAACAACGGTTATTTTTTGGATCGTAAAGATTGCTGGTCTTATCTAGGGCCTGAGAACAAACCAGTTCTTCCTGCCAGAATTTTACTTCATAAGCATTCAGCACTGCCGTTACAGCTGTATCAGATGTACTTAATGATTTTATTTTATCTGATAATGTTTTCGAAGGTGCACAGTCAAAGTCTGTATAACAAGAAGCTCCTGGTGCTCTCATACATCTATTTTCTGTATATGTTGTTGTCGTTAAAAGGGTAGAGTTGGGTTTGTATAATCCAAAACTAATTCCTTTCGTCGTGAAGATACCATCGAACACGGCCAGAGCATTTGTTGAAATGGCCTGAGATCCGGAATCATAACGAAGCATCGGAATGCTTACTGCAATGTTGTTAAGATCTGCTGATGCACTCGTTGCAAGATTGTGATAATAATTTTTTGTAGAATCTTCAATCGAACACGCTGCCAGATATTTTAAAGATCCCGTCGGAGTATTTTTTCTTAAACTCATCCCCATACCAAGAACCTTATCACCATTATACTCGGCCGCCGCTGGAGGCATTGCCGAATTTTGAGAAAGGAAAGTGGCCTGGTCCAGGTCACGTCCTGGTAAACAAAGAGCTTGTGCTTTATTAGCATTTAAATTTTTCAGCGTTTCAGCTCTTGCTGATTCAACCGGATTCCATGCGTATGGACGGCCTGGAATTAAAGCTGCAAGTCCGAAAGTATCAACTGTATTGTCTGTGCGGACTTTACCGTAACGTACAATTCTATTGTTGAATTGCGCAGCTGCAGTTCCATTGGTAGAAATTGTCTGGCAGTAAGTATTTGCCGAACAGGCGTGGAAAGCAGGAGTTTTTGTTTTGTTAAAAGTTGTTGTTTCATTTACTGATGTGTATGAAGGAGTACAAAGAGCACCACGCCCGCGGTACACGCAGCGTTTTGCTGATGTTGATACTCCAAGAATACTTGTCAGCATAGTATTGTCACGTGAGCTCTCAGGAATTTCTTTGGCGTTGTCATCAAACTTCGGCCATGACGTTTGTAATTCACTTACAGGCGCACAGGCATAATCCCAACCCAAAGTTGTTCCGCAGTCATTATCTGTAGTACACGCATGGAACTGCTGACATTCAGCACCGTCAGAAGTGTAGTCAAGTGTGTTCATGTTAGCGCCAACCGGATTTAATATCCCGTCGTTGATTGTTACTTCATAAGTTGATTCAAGAGTTAAATCACCAAACAGTCCGTTAACTGCAATAAACATTTTTGAAGTTTCAGCTTTAATTCTTCTGCTCGATCCGATCGAGAACCATTTTACACCATCAAAAGATCCGATGACTGATCCATAATCAAATCCATACCAGTCTTTCTGGTATCCATTGGCAAAAAGAAAGTGCTGGGCACGCATACGATCTAGTCTTTGCGATTGACCTGATGATTCAGGATTGTGTGACCATGGAAGCATTGTCGCCGGAACTAAACATGCGCGGCCAAAATTTAAATCATCTGAACGAACCCCGTTAGTCATTGTACGGTTTGTCTGTCCAAGCATTGGAACAACACCGCCGCCAAACTGAGCAAGAGGGAATAGTTTACTTAATTGAGAGTAATAATCGTTACCGCACTGGATACAGTTTGAGAATGCTCCCCGGTCAACGTAGATATCGTAAGTAGAACCTTTTTTCACCGGTACTTCATAAGCTGGTTTCGCTGAATTGTTTGCATATGAAAGACTTCCATAAATTTCGTTGAAGCCTGTATATGTATCAGTTGTGTCAGCTAAATTTGTTATGTCAGTTATGTTGCTCGGGTTAAGAAGATTATCAGCTCTGTATTTGAAAGCTTTTCCTTCCTGTGGAAGAGTGTTTGCTGTCACTGCAGATTGAGAAACACCGTTGCTGTCAAAGAATCTTACCGGAACAGATTTTGAGCTCAGGAATATTTTTTGCGATACAGGTGGATCAACTGGTGCCGGGTCAGGATAAACGCAGGCGTAGTCTGTAACAACTCCGGCCGTATTTTTCACTGGATTTAAAGTACAAGATAAATCGCTGCACGAACAGATTGTTTTGATCGCTGACTGTGCTGCCAGTTTTGACTCCATAACATTGTTGACTGTCAGGTCAACGAAGTAGGAGATCTTAACTTTCTGGTCTTTAAAAACTTTAAGTGTTGTTGTCGGTAAAAATTGTACAGAACTGATCGCAGCTACGTTCAATTGCCAGTCAGTATCCTGTTTTTGTAAAATACCATCGACTTCAACTGTAATGGCCTTTGATGTATTCGCATAATAAGGAAGCTTAAAAACATTTGAATCAGGGTAGTGGTCTGTCACACGTCCGCGACGGTGAAGAGCAGTCGTGTCTCCGCTGTTTTCCTGTCCTTGAATATAATATTTTTCACATTTTGCCAGTGAAGAGTTTACTTGAGTACAGCTGACATCAACTTTGTACCTGATGACCAGGTCATTTGATACAGCAGCAGCAGGTTTTACTTTTACTTTAATAGACGTACCGCTGGCAAGGTCATCATTATGCGACCCTTCAATTCTTACCGATGTATCTTCATAAACATTTGAGAAAAGTTGAGAGTCATCTTTTAGAGTGTAATCGTAAACGACAACCTCACCGTAAAGAATCTGTTCAACACCAACCAGTGTTTGTTTATCAACATTGATGTTGGTAAAAGTATCTGCAAAACTTCTATCGTCTTTTCCTGCACTGTAAAATGTATTGAGAGCTGCGCTAGAATAAGTCTTTGTACAAACTCCGTATTCACCTTCAGTCTTTGTTGTACAGTTATAAAGATCAGTCATTTTTTTCAAACGAGCTGTTGCATCACTTTCAGGATTAGATGGAGTCGCTGGTGTTGTTGGAGTCGTTACCGGAGTCGAACAGATAAAATAGTATTGTGAATAAAGATAAATGTTCGAAGGATTATTTAAAATATCCTGAAGTGCCTGCTGGTAATCTGTCGAGGCAGTATTCACACCAGGTTTTAAAGCTAAGTCTTTTACACACTGGCCCAAACTGCAGCAGTCATATCCTTGAGTTTTACATTGAGAAGTATCAGTACATGTCGCTCCGACAGGAGTCGTTGTATTTGAAGTCACCGTCAGGTTGAATAATAATTGTTTTGTTGCGATTTGAGTAAGAGCAACACCGCTGATGTTATAAAGCTCCATTCCAAGTCCTGCGTATGAACTTGCAGTACATGATCCAGACGGACAAACTTCTCCCAGATTATATTTGGGAGTGAATGTTGGGTAATAAGTATAAAGCTGATTGATCAAACCAGTCTTCTGGCAAAAACTCTGGTTTGTTGCCGCGTCTCCAGGAGCAAGACTATAATAATATTCCAGTGTATTTGTCGTGAAGTTATATACAGATCTTGGGATTGCAGCGATAAGGATAATTTTACTGGCACTCGTAAAACGTGAAGTCAGACATGCAACATTTCCTGTACCGTTATTTCTGATATATCCGTCGACATCTTTTCCGCGCAACTGAAGTGTGTCAGAGAAACTCATGTTTAAATTGACGATAGAAGTTGAAACTGTCACGCCGTTTTGAATGAAGTTATTTCCGTCAGTGAAGGTGGGAAGTTTGGTTGCTTGATTTGTTGATGTTGTATTCGCACTTTTTACGGACGTGCGTTTTGATGTAGGAGAAGCAACACATCCCTGAAGAAAAAGTGCGAATGAAATTACAAGAAATGCAATTTCTCCTGACTTCTTAAAATGTGTTTTTAAATTCGACATTATTTCCCGGGCCCCATCTGACTAAAGTTCTTAAATCTATTCGGTTTTCATTTGCATTTCTTTTGTTAATTTTAATTCTGTATAAGAAGACTCAGTCTTAATTTTTGATGATGTAGTAACTTCAAAGGTTTGAGTGTTATGCAAGAGGCGATGAGGTGGAGGTTTATGCCCATTAATGAAGGCAATTAAGTCTTTAAACAAAACTTAATCAAATTAAGCTGATGAAAGAAACTCATTGAGATCACATTCTAAAAAATGTCTCCGACTAAAGTACTCAAGAATTATCAATTTTCCACCGATAATGTTTGAAGCACATAAACCTTGCTTTTGAGGCCGGTCATAATGAACAAATTAAAAATGCTTTCAATGATCACTACACTTTGTTTTTCATCAACACTACTTGCAGATAGTGGTGAAAAAACGATTGATCAAAAGCTTGGTTCATTAAAACTGGAAAAAATGCAGGCCGAAGCAATGGTGGCGACGATGGTGAGAAGAGGACATATTAATGACGGTGAAGCTGCACGAATTAAAAGAGAAATTGCCAGTGTTAAAGAACAGGATGTTGAAGTGATAAAAGCAGAAGCTCTTGAAAATTTCGACTCAAAAAATTCTTTCGCGACAAAATAATTTATTCCATCAATTCAAGTAATGTTAAAAGTGCTTTATCTGAAAAGCGCTCCTTTAATCTGATTCTGTCTCCGGGAAACTGGAATAAAAATGCTCCACTTTTATTTTTGGAAGCATATCCAATAGCGACCATACCGACAGGTTTTTCTGCTGTTCCACCGGTAGGCCCGGCAATTCCAGTTGTAGAAACTGCATAATCAGTTTTCAAAACTTTCAGTGCACCTTCGGCCATTTCTTTTGCAGTTTCTATACTGACAGCGCCAAAATTTTTTATTGTCTCTGGATTAACTCCCAGAACTTTTACCTTGATAGAATTGTCGTAACTGATAATGCTTCCAAAAAATACTTCACTCGATCCGGAAAGATCTGTGATCTTTGAAGAAGTAAGTCCACCTGAACATGATTCAGCAAATCCGAAAGTGACTTTTTTATTTTTTGCTTTTTGCAGAACGAGTTCGTTCACAGGAGTATTTCCCCATTGCCAGACATTTTCAGCAATCGGAGTGCTCATGATAAGTTTTTTTATCTGTTCATTTTTTTCTTTATGGATTTCGCTGTTACCCTGGTAGCTCACGACAATGTCGATGCCGATAGTGTGGGGTAGTGAGCTAACTTTTCCAAAAATTTCCAGCTGACTCCAGAGGTTAGGACAGAGTTCGAAAAAGATTTTTTCTTCCGGAACTCCCTGGGTTCTGATCACAGTCTGGAAATTTTCTTTCAGTCGTCCACCAAAATATTTTTTTATGAGTGGATAAAATTCTTCATCGACCATCGCCATAAATTCTCGCGGAACTCCTGGAGCGGACATAACTAGTTTTCTATCGGGAGAGTAATATCCAATTCCAGGAGCAAGTCCTTTGGGATTTTTTATGCCGATAAAATCTTCCGGGAAAAAATGATAAAAATTACTTTCGCGTGCCCAAATTCTACCGAAGCGGAGATAGTTTTCTGTGACAATATCAGCAATATCATTTCGTTCAATTAATTTTTTTCCGAAAAAATTAGCGAGCGTAATTTTTGTTTTATCATCTACAGTCGGTCCAATTCCTCCGCTGGTAATAATCACATCGCTCTCATCCATTGCCGCCGTTAAGGCGTTGTTTATTTCTTCAATATTGTCCCGGATAAATCTCAGAGATTTTAATTCCAGTCCTTTTTTGAAAAGAAATTTTGAGAGCCACGAACCGTTTAAATCGGTCGTTCTTCCATTCAAGATTTCATCCCCGATAACAATCATTGATACCGATAAAATATTTTCAGTTGATGTGCTCATATGACTTCCTTAAAAGAACGCTTTGTGACTATGAATTCTGGCATAAATTGGTTAAACTTTACAACTAAGATTATAGAGACAACAGCATGACAAAAAAGATTCAATTCACCCTCGACTTCAATGAGGACGTAGAAACATATCTGGAGACTCATCATCCGGAAATGCAGGACTACCGTATTTTGAATCAGGCCCTCGATGCCCGCGGAGCTCAGCGCGGAAAAGTCCCACGCTACACCTTCAATATTGAGATTCTCCAGGCGGGAGAGCAATTTGAAGCCGCGAGAGAATCATTTAAACAACTCGAAAAATTTAAAACTCCACCGATTATCATAGGGGGAGGGCCTGGCGGATTATTTTGTGCCCTTCGTTTGGCAGACTACGGAGTGCCATCAATCGTGATTGAGCGTGGTGATCGTGCACATAATCGTATGCTTCATATTGCGAGACACTGGCGCTACGGAGAATTTAATACTGAAAATAATGTTTGTTACGGCGAAGGTGGAGCAGGTCTTTTTTCCGATGGGAAACTGATCACGCGAATAAAATCTCCGTTCGTTCAATACGTCATGAACCGCTTTGTCGATTTCGGTGCGCCGAAAGAAACAGCGTATATTTCTAACCCACACCTGGGTTCAAATAAGATCAGAGGCCTCATTAACAAAATGACAGAGTACCTGGTCGAGAAGGGATGTGTCGTAAAATACAATACCCGAGTGGATCGCTTGCTTGTAAAAGATAATCAAGTCATCGGAGTTGAATTAAACAATGGTGAGAAACTTTATTCTGACCACGTCGTACTTGCTACAGGCCATTCTGCGAGTGAAATGTACAAACACCTGCAGGATTTAAACGTTGAAATGAAACAAAAAGATTTCGCTATTGGTGTTCGTATTGAACATCCCCGTGAAGTCATCGATTCAATCCAGTATGGAAAATTTGCGGGATTGGAGCTCGGAGCTGCACGCTACAGACTTAGTTACGAAGATCCTAAAAGTAAAAAAGGAACTTATAGTTTTTGTATGTGCCCCGGCGGATATGTTCTCTCAAGTGGAACAGAAGCAAATGGAATTGTCGTAAACGGCATGAGTAACTATGCACGTAATTCACGCTGGTCGAATGCTGCTCTCGTTGTAAGTGTGCGCGCAGGAATTGATTTCTCGAGTGAAAAGTTACTTGCGGGATTAGATTTTCAACACAAAATTGAACAACGTGCGTATAATGCTTCTATGGCAAAAGCTTCCGGACGCGAACTTCCGGCCCAAACTCTGAAAGAGTTTATGGATCATTCTCTGAATCCTGATGCAACCGGAATAAAAACATCGACGCCCTCTGGAATTGTAAAAACAGAAATGCGCGATGTCTTACCAGACTTTGTCACTAAGCACTTAGAAAATGCTCTGGTAAAATTTGAAGAAAATCTCAAAGGCTTTATTTCTGATAAAGCATTACTGATCGCTCCCGAAACCCGAACGTCGGCCCCTGTGACGATAGTTCGTAACAAAGAGACGATGGAGTCGACGAGCCACAAAGGTTTATACCCGTGTGGAGAAGGCGCCGGTCACGCTGGAGGAATTACTTCCGCAGCTGTTGACGGTGTAAAAATCGCGATGTCTCTTTTAAAAACTGAAAAAGGATTTGAACCATGAAAAAAACTTTAGGCCTGTTACTTCTGGCCGTATCTCTTCCAGCGTTCGCAGCTCTTCCCAGTTATTCAGCACCTGAAATTTTAGCACGCGCAAATATCGGAGCTGGATTCAATCTTCCAGAAATGAGTTTCATCAGCAACACTTGTCCGGTCATCAACAACCGCGGTGATGTTTCTTTTAAGCTGATGGCCTTCGGTGGAGAAAATAACCAGGGACTATGGCTTAAACTCGGATCAGAAGAAAACGGAAAAATCGTATACACAGCTCCCGACATGAGACTCTTAACTGAACCCAGCTTAAACGATAAAGGCCAGGTTGCTTTCAATCAGTACGACGAAGGAATCACTGACGGAATTTTTACAATCGACGGTGACACGAATAATGTTCAACAGGTTTTAAAACCTGTGAGCGACGACATCGCTTATTACACTTACCCGCAGGTTCTTACGAACGGAAAAGTTTATTTCAGAGCAACCAACCAGGACAGTGTTCGCTCTTACTATCAGTACGACGGCTCTTTAAAACAAATTATTTCGGAAGGTGTCTCTTCTTACGGACAGAAATCTTCTTACCTCTTTAAACCTTATCTAAATGACTCTGGAGCGATGACTTTCAAGAGACGCATCGGTGAAGCGGGAGAGTGGGATGAAAGAAACCCTGATGAAATTCTGCTTTTAAAACCAAAAGGAAATTCATACGAGTCAGTTGTCATCGCTAAAGATAAAGACGGCGACCACGATTCAAAATTTTTAGGATTTACAAACTCGACAAGTCTTTCAAAAAGCGGGCTGATCGCTTTCACTGCAATTCTTGAAGACACATCAAAAGCAATCATCCTGTCTCAGGATGGGAAACTAAAAAATCTTGCGATTGAAAAAGCAGATAACATTTCTGAAATTGAATTATTCGCTCCGAAAGTCAACGACCAGGGTCTGGTTGTTTTTAGAGCAAAAGATATGGAAGGCAAACGCGGAATTTACATCACGGGTGCTGAAGGGACAAAAAAACTAATTGGTGAAGGCGACGAGATCATGACTGATTTGGGGCTTGCTAAAATTTTATCCAACCCGAACTTTCCTGGTTTCGGCGGCGATGTGGACATGAACGATCACGGAGAGATTGTTTTTTACTGCCTGGTAATGGGCGCAAAAAATAATGAAGAGTGGGGATCGGCCGTTTTTAAAATTACGCCGCAAAAATAATTTATGCAATTTTCCTCGAAAGATAAAATCGATAAATCTTACGACGTCATCGTGATTGGCTCAGGCCTTGCCGGTATGACTCTCGCAAATAAAATGGCGAGAGACGGGCGCTCTGTGCTTCTGCTTGAGTCCCACAACAAGCTCGGTGGATTTGCGACGTGGTTTAAAAGAAAAGACGGCTCTCATATTTTCGATGTCTCTCTTCACGGATTTCCGGTCGGGATGATCAAAACCTGCAGAAAATACTGGAACAAGGATATCGCCGACCGCATTCACCAGCTCAAGTCTGTCCGTTACATCAATCCACAATTTGATGTCGAAACAGATTTCACCAAAGAAGATTTCATTAAAGTACTCATTTCAAAATTCGGCGTAAGTGAAGAAACTGTTTCAGGTTTTTTTAACGACCTTGCCACAATGAACTTTTACGACAACTCTAAAATGACTAACGGAGAGTTGTTCGAAAAGTATTTTCCCGGCCGCTCGGACATTACCCGCTTTTTACTGGAGCCGATTGTTTACGCCAACGGATCAAATCTTGAAGACCCGGCCATCAGTTACGGAATTGTTTTTTCAAACTTCATGAGTAAAGGTGTTTATATTTTCCAGGGCGGAACTGATCTGATGATCGGCCTGATGAAAGAAGAGCTTTTAAAAAATGGCGTTGATATTCAATTACAGGCGAAAGTAGATCGCATCTTAATTGAAAATAAAAAAGCAGCAGGCGTTGAAGTCAAAGGGCACAAAATATTTTCTAAAGCTGTGGTATCAAATTCTAATTTAAAAACTACAGTCAATAAAATGGTAGGAGCCGAACACTTCTCAACTGAGTTTGTAAAAAAAGCAAATGATGTCCGCTTAAATACATCTTCGTGTCAGGTATACATGGGACTAAAAGCAGGTGAGAGCATTCCTTTCATCGGCGATTTAATTTTTACTTCTGAAGATAAAGATTTTTCAACAGACCTCATTTTATCTCCCAAAGTAGGAAGCCAGACTTTCTCTTTATACTATCCGGAAATGCGCCCGCATCTCGAACCAAAATACGCCATCGTCTCTTCATCAAACGCCCGTTATGAAGACTGGAAAAAATTATCTGAAGATGAATATGAAAAACAAAAAGAATATCTCATCGAGCGCGCTCTAAGCGGTCTTGAAAAAATAGTTCCAGGCATCCGCGAGAAAATTGATTTTGTCGATGCGGCCACGCCATTAACAGTTGAACGCTACACACTTCACGAGCAGGGTGCTTCGTTCGGAACAAAATTTGAAGGCCTCGATGTCTCAATGAATATGCACAAGGAACTGTCTGGTGTTTTCCACGCAGGCTCTGTGGGAATTATTATGTCGGGTTGGTTAGGAGCTGCCAACTACGGAGTCATTCAGGCCCACGAAGTTGACAACTACCTTACGAAACTTGAAAAGTTAGTAACAGTATAAAACTGTCGTCCAGTTTCCACCGTAATCTTTTGGAAGCTCAACAAGAAGTGCTCTAACATTTCTTCCGCGAATTTCAAAAGAATGTTCTCCTTCCCAATTCACTCTATGGTCACCTGTAAAAGCATTTAGATAATAAATATTGTTAATCATATCGCCCGCAGGAATTACTTGCCCGGGAAAAACTCTCATATAACCTTTAGTTTCCCAAACCTCATTCGGGTTCTGACTTCTGGTTGCAATGTAGACTTCCTGGTTACAATTGTTTTGTAGATAGAGGTGAACAATTTGATCATGCTCATGTTTATCATTAGACGGTGTAAAAAATGATTCAATAGTACCCATTTCTGCATGAGCGACATTTAAAGTTAATACAGAAAATAGAGCGATTAAAGTTTTCATAGTTGCCTCCTGATTATTAGATATGCTCTATAAATCTAGGAGTGAAGTGGTAGGATGGAAACTAAAGATTTATTACAGTTGATGCTTCATGCGTTAGACAAGTTCTTTTTTGAAGATAATTTTCGGTGCACCATCGGTTTCAGTGAATGTTCCCGTGATCTTAAAGCCATGCTTGATATTTAACGCCAGCATTTCAGGAAATTTATTTCTGCTTCTTGTTTCAACAAATTTGTATTTATTTTCAATGCACCAGTCATGTTGTCTGCGCATCAGCTCTTCAGCAATCCCTTGTCTGCGCTCTGAAGGAATCACTCCACCAGTCCACGAATAAAATGTATCGCGGTCCTGGGCGTATCCAAACTTAAAGGCCACCGGTTCATCTTTTTTATAGGCCATGATCATCATAAATTTTTTATGATACTCGAACCTGTCAAAAAATTTTTCTTTATCAAATGTCCCGAACACTTGCGGATAAATTTCTTCAATTTCTTTTTTTAATTTTGGCGTGAGTTCAAAATAAAAAATAAATTTCATGTTAACCAACAATCTGCCTTAGATGATAATTTCGTGGAGAGGTGAGTACCGATTTTAATTCCTCTCTTAATTTTGATAAATGATGACTTTTTTGAATGGTTTCTTCAATCATTAATTCAAATCCCGGATAAAGATTTTTTAAAAATTTAATTCCGCATAATGAATTATAAGGATTTACGATGGATGTTGTTTCTTTGTGCTTGATACCATTCCCAAGTATATAATTGAGAACATTTTTAATTTCTTTAGGTGTTGAAAGTTTCCTGAAATGATAACGGTTTTTAAAAACTTTTCCTTTCTGTGCTTTTATTTTATTAATTCCTTTCGAAAGACTAATCCCCAGGGACTGCATACCAATTCCCAGCTGAACTTTGTCAGAAGCTTCCACCAGTAAATGAATATGATCATACTCAAGCGTGTACTGTATAACTTTCAACCCTAATCCACGTGCCTTTTTAATCGAATGGTGAAGACATTTAAGAATCATTTTATTTTTCAGTGCTGCTTTTTCTCGCGTAATTTTCAGCGTCAGGTGAAGCACAGTATCTTTCTTGATTGCTTCTCGCTCAATATGACGAATCCCTTTATCATGAATAGCTTTTCTTCCAGCACCTTTTGGATTTAGAAATGTCAGCTGAGAATTTTTACGTAGAGTCTTTTTCATAAATATTTTTTACCAATAAATAATCATTCCGGCAATTTAAATTGGGCAGATATTATAATTTTTTTAATAAATAAGATATTTTAAACTTGCACATTGACTGAAAAAACCAATCCTCCGCATGACAAAATGTGAGACGGAAAAATAAAGCAAAAACTCTTCCCCAAAACCCATTTAACACAGAGCAAACTTTCCAAAAACAACGATTCTCTTCTCAAATACCCACTTCTCAGCTAAAATTCTGGCAGTTTTAAGAGGGAATAATCATGGATTTTACAAATCAAACAGTCATCGTTACAGGTGGAACTCGCGGCATAGGTAGAGGAATCGTCGAGTCTTTTTTAAACAAGGGCGCTACTGTTATTGCCACTTATGCTGGTAACGACCAGGCCGCCAGTAAAATGAAAGAAGACAATGCAAAGTTCAGCGATAAATTGCATGTAAAAAAATGCGACGTGAGAGATGAAAATGCTGTCATCGAATTTTATAAATTTATAGAAGAAACTTTTCCGAAAGTTGAAGTGCTGATCAACAACTCCGGCATCAGAAAAGATCAGGTGACGGCAATGATGACTCTTGCTGAATGGAATGATGTCATCAGCACGAATCTCACTGGAACTTTCCTGATGAGCAAACATGCTGTCCTTCAGTTCATGAAAAATCGTTACGGAAGAATCGTGAACATGTCTTCAATCGGTGGAAGCTTGGGATTACCGGGGCAGGCAAACTACGCCGCTTCAAAAGCAGGACAAATCGCCATTTCAAAATCATTATCAAAAGAAGTCGCAAAACGCGGGATCACAGTAAACAATGTGTGCCCGGGATTCATCGACACTGAACTTCTCGCTGATCTTCCTGAAGAACAGAGAAAAGAATATATGAAAGATGTTCCGATGAAGCGTTTTGGAAAAGTTGAAGAAGTGGCGAGTGCCGTTTTATTTCTCGCCAGCAAAGAGGCGAGTTATATTACAGGGGCGAGCTTAGAAATTTCCGGAGGTCTTTAATGTATCCTTCCGTCACTGATTTAATTCCTCAACGTCCGCCATTTTTATTCGTCGATAAAATAGTCGAGAGATTGGAAAAAACAATCAAGACTTCATTTCAGGTGACGGGCGAAGAAGATTTTTTTAAAGGTCACTTTCCTGGCAACCCGATCATGCCGGGAGTTTTACTTCAGGAAGCACTTTTTCAGACAGGAGCTGCACTCATGGCCGGAATGGCAGGCGGTGGTCTCGGTGTGGTGACAAGAGTTCAAAACGCAAAATTTAAAAACATGGTTCGCCCCGGTGATCTGCTGGAAATGGAAGTTGAATTAACTGAATCCATCTCCAACGCTCACTATATGAAGGGGACAACAAAAGTTGCAGGCAAGACAGTTCTCGTCATTGAATTTGCCGTAGCGAGTGTATAAGAGAGTATAAAGATGAGTTTTTTAAAACTAGAAGATAAAACATTTCTGATCACTGGTGTGGCCAATAAAAAATCGGTGGCCTATTTTTCGGCAAAAACGCTGGAAGAAAACGGTGCTGATTTAATTTTCACTGTCCAGAACGATGACATTAAAGAAAAAGTTTCAAAACTATTCCCGAATAAAAAAATCTATATTCTGGATGTTGAAAATACGAATGAAGTAGAAGCATTCGGAAAAAAACTCGAAGAAGAAAAAATCAAATTAAACGGCTTTCTTCATTCAATTGCTTTCGCCAATTATTCGGAAGGAATCAAACCTTTTCATGAAACAAACCTGCAGGATTATCTTCAGGCCTCAAACATTTCATGTTTCTCTCTTGTCTCACTTTCAAACGCCATTAAAAATGTTCTTGTATCTGATGCCTCTGTTGTGACAATTTCAATTTCAAGCACAAAGGCCACAAACTACGGTTACATGGGACCGATAAAAGCATCTCTCGATGCCGCAGTTTTATTTCTCGCAAAATCTTTTTCTAAAGATACAAAAATCCGCTTCAATGCTGTTTGTGCCGGCCCCTTAAAAACTTCTGCTTCAGCAGGAATTCCAGGCTATATCGACAACTATCTCTACGCTGAACAACTGACGATGAGACACCAGGCCTTAGATACACAGGAAGTTGCAAACTCTGTAGTCTTTTTATTAAGCCCTGCCTCAAGTGGAGTGAATGCCAGTGGAATGGTGGTGGACGCGGGAATGAGTTCAAATTATTTTGATGAGAGTGTCGTGCAGGCCTTCGCTAAACGCGACTAAGATTTTCTCAAAATAAAAATCATGAACAACAAATAAATTCCGATGGCCGCAAACATGAATGTCAGCAGGTTTTCATTCTGGTCACTCTGTGCCTGTAGACTTTCCTGATAGTATTTTGCAATAACTTTCATTTCAGGTGCTATCGTCACTTCTTTAAATTCTTTTGTATATGTATCGAGCTCTTTCACACGCTTGTGAATGGTATCCAGGTATCCGGAAAATTTCTGCAGTTCAGGATTTGGTGTTGTGGCATAACTTACGATTTGCCCAAGAACTTTCTGGTCATCAGTCAGTCTGGTTTCATTATCTTTGTGAGAAAAAGAAACAAACATATAAGAGTCGAGGATACACTCACGATAGAAATCTCTTTTATCAAGGACAAATTTTATATTTTTCCTTTCCAGCTCATTGTAAGCTGGCATCAGTGCATTGATATTTGTGCGCAGGTCTTTCACTGCGACTTGAAAGGCCTCAATATGTTTTTGCTTCAATAAAAAATGATTTCTGATTTTAGAAATCGAGTCTTTAAGTTCAGGCGTATTTTTATTTATGTCGTTTAAAATATCAAGCAACTCTTTTATACGAGTGTTTTCATCTTTAAGTTCATTAACATCCGCACCAAGATTTTGTCTCAACAAGAGAGTCGTGCTGTAAACCTGTAAATCCAGTGTACGAACTTCATCAAAATCGATTTTTAAAAGACCGCTGGAAGGCGATTTTATCTGTGTGAGATTTTTATAAAAAAGCACGCCACTTATTAAAGTGATGAGCATGGTGGACAGAATAAATATCTTGAGTCTCATTCCGGTAATGATGCCTGAAAAGGAAAAGTTTTGCGATCACTATCGGATACTTGATCAAAAAACTTTAATGATGCTGCCTTACATAGCGAACTGCTACAAAATCTTGGCACTTTTTCGAATTATCAGTAATCGTTAAACATAGGAAACTAAAACGATCAAGCTTTGACTAGGGATCACCGAAGAGCCTCTATAGAATGTCACGTATCAGATGGGGTCTTCGATGAAAACCAAATTAAAAGTCTTAGTTTTGACTACGCTGTCACTTGTGACGATGACATTCGCTCATGCTCAAGACAGTTTTAATACACTCACTCAATTAAAAAGCATCTCGGCCACTGGCACTGGTGTTGATACGACAGTTGGTGGAGACGCAAGTCTTTATCAGCAGATTGCAGATGAATTCAATTTAACATATGCAGCGATTGGAAAAAGAGAAGCAGAACGTGTTCTTGCCAACAATGCTCTTTCAATTACCGGTGGCCTTAACAGCATCGGGTTCTCTTATAGAAAACCATTTATAAATTTCGGCGTGAGTTTAGACAGAAACCTGGCACCCGATCTTTTCGATGACAAGCGCTGGATTGTTACAGACACATTTACAGTTGATATCGACGCTTCCAAAGTTTTCGGAAGCCTTCGCGACCAGCAGGTCATCGATATGTCACAAGAAAATCTCGCGGCCTTCGCAGGGATTGTTTTCAAAAGAAAATTCACATGGGTTCACTACGCCAATTCATATAACGATGGATTGATGGGCCACTTCGAAAAACTTTTCATGCCTTTTACAGCTCTTAGTATTTCAAATGTAGCAAACCTTGACCCGAACGAAATGGTTTTCAAGGAAGACTCAATTTCAGTTAAAGCAGGTGGAATTGTATCAGCACCTATTTATACAGGTGTAACAGGAATGGCCGGTGTTCTGGCAAAGTTTGAAAAACTTACGAGAGTAGAAGTTGTTTCACTTGGAGATTCACATCTTCAAATCACTTCAGAAAAATCAAAAATCGCTACTGCTGGTGTAAGTTTAGCTCTTCAGGCCGACTTCCTTCACATCCTGAAGATGACTCTTCTTTCCTACGACTTTAGTTATGAAATGGATTCAAGTTATAAAGTGTACCTGAACATGGCCCAAATGGACTTGAAAGAACTTGATGTTCAAAGCCCGGTCTCAATGGAAATTCAGCAGATTTTAAAAAACCGCGAAGGGGATTTAGATATCCTTGCTCCTTATATCATCTCTGAAGAAAAGAAAGTTTCTCAGACAATCTCACACAAATACAATTTCCTTTTATTGGGTGGACAAAAAAATTCCAAAACTCAGCAAATTGAAATTACAACTAAAGGAGTTGTAAAAACTTTCTTCCGTCACTATTACGAAAAAATGAAATACACAGAAAGTTTCATCTCAAGATTATTTGCAAGCTTCATTTTTGCACTTACAAATTCAGATGTCTCGGCAACGAATCTTGCAAGTGATACAAAAAAAGTTACTCTAGAATACGACAGTACAAGAAACCTGCTTGAAGCACGCGAGTACCTTGATGTTGGAGTCTCTTCAAATAACGAGCAAAAATTATCGATGACCTTCGTTTCAGATTTCACGACACAAAAAACTACTGGTATGTCCGGTAAAAAATACCGCGACCGTGCAAAGTTTATTCTTGAGCGCTTTTCAGGTGTAGACCCGATTGCCGTTACAATGATTGATAATGAGCAGTTAAAAGCACCTTTCCACGTGCAGGGAAGTTACCAGGTCAATATTGACGGGATTAGATATTTAAATCATCAGCAAATCGGAACAGTCTTTGATTATCTTGATGGTCTTTGCAATGAATATCCTAAATCAAGTTTTTTCAACCTGAGAAATCTTTTTGATGGCTGCAGAAACTCACTTCAAAACGATTATGTAGATTACTTAAAAGATTTAACTCACGATAAAGTTTCAAGCGATGCGATCAATAGCTGTGAGAAAAAAGCTATGAAGTTCTTTTTCTTTCCGGCCAAAAAACGTGCGTATATTAAAAACTGCCTTGCAGATATGACAGCACTTCAAGAGTCAGAGTGGGTTAATGTTCCACTATGGCCTTTAAAAAATCTTTCGAGCAACATCGTGAACAATTCTTACAGTAAAGTTCATTTCTACAACTTGTTCGGAGTTCAAAACGTATTTTTCTTCGGATCGTTCGATGCAGTCACAGCGGAGGGTAGCACGTTCTCGACGAGCTTTCATGAAGGGGCCTTTAAAGGGCTGGGAGCTGTTGATAATTATATGCGCGTAGAGAACTTGCGTGCGCCTTCGTCGGTGGTGGTGGATCAATAGGTTTGAAAAAGTTTATCCAGTCCTTCTTCAATAGAATATTTAGGCACAAAACCTAAATCATTTTCTAAATTTTTATGACTATAATAATGTGACTTGCCCAACTGCAAGGCCACAAACCTCGTCATCGCAGGATGAGTATCAAATTTCCCCGCAAGCTTCAGCATCACTTCAATCAGAAACCCTACGAAGTACGCTACACCAAACGGAATTTTCTGAGTCACAGGCGCCTCACCAGAGCGCTTTAAAAGCTCATTGGTAAAATCCCATAACTTTACCGGCCCCTGGCCTAAAAAATACGCCTTGCCGGCAATAGAAGATTTAGAATTTAATTTTTCCAGCGCCATTACGTGCGCGAGTGAAGCATTCTCCACATAAGTCACATCAACTAAATTTTCACCGTCACCAATAATTTTTAATTTACCCGCTCTCGCTGCTTCAACCACACGGGGAACCAGATTCAAATCTCCAGGCCCGAAAATTAAATGCGGTCTTAGGGCCACAGTCGACAACACACCGTTATTTGCAAGAAGAACAATCTTCTCCGCAATCGCTTTTGTCTCTGCATACATACTAAAATATCTTTCAGGATAAGGTGTCGATTCATTCACGCCGCATAGACTCTGATCACCAAACGCCACACTCGGTGTACTGGTATAAACCAGTTTAGAAATATTTAACTTATGACAGGCATGAATTATATTTTCTGTGCCAGTTACATTGGTGCGATAAAAATCTTTATAATGCCCCCACATCCCAACCTGTGAAGCGGTATGAATAACTGCATCCATTCCAGTGAGTGCAGCTTCAACATCTTCATAATTCCCTAAATCCCCCTGACGTTGAACCACCCCAAGAGTATCAAGCTTAGGATAAAGACTTCGTGAAAAAGAAAAAACTTCATACAAACCAGACGCCATCAGATCACGGACAATATACCCGCCTAAAAATCCGCCTGCACCTGTAACGAGGACTTTAATTTTCGTCATGACTTTCTATTTCTTCTTTTAATTTAGTCCGGTCGATTTTTATATTGTGACGAACATCGACTGGAAAATGTTTACTTAAAAATATTTTCTGAATCATGGCCGTATGAGGAGATTTTTTAGCGAGTGATAAAAGCTCACTTTCAAATATGGATCTTTCTTTTCCTGATAAAAATTGCCCGTCACTTCGCTCAATGACGATGGCCGGAGTTTGCCTTCCTAATTTCCCAAGACCAATCAGTGCAGATCTTCTGACAGAAGGATGTCTGTTAAAAATTGCTTCAACTGAAATTGGAGTCATGAGTCCTTCCGTTGTTTCCACGCGGTGTCCTTTTCTTCCTAAAAACCATAATAATCCATCCGGATCTACAAATCCCATGTCACCCATACGGTGCCAGATGGTTTCACCATCATAAATTTTTGCTTCACGGGTGATCGAAGGCAAATCAAGATACTCTTTCGTCACAGTCGGACCACTGACAATTATTTCACCGATTTCATTCGGCGATAAAATCTTAGCGTCAGATAATTTTTCAATCACATCATCAGTAATTTTAATTATTTTTACTGTTGTGCCCGGAGCAGGAGTTCCGATACAGGTTCCTTTCCCGTTTTCAGTCGCCTGAGCAGTATTCTTTAAAATAAAGTCGCCACTGATGTTACTCACCGGAAGAGCTTCAGTTGCACCATAAGGTGTATAAGTTGTTCCATTAGGTAAAAGCGCTTTAAATTTTCTATGAATTAACACAGAAACAGGCGCACCAAACATCACGACATATTTAACACCAGGAAGAGTTAAATTATTTTCAATGCAGTAATCTGCCACACGTTCCCAGATTGCAGGAGATCCCGCAACGAAAGTAGGTTTCTGATCAATGATATTTTGATAAAGTTTTTTTGGATCACATGAACCCGGTTTACTGGGATCCATATCGGGAATACAACTCGTCATCCCCATTGCAATGGTGAAAAGAGAAAAAAGCGGGAACCCTGGAAGGTCCACATCGTGCATTGAAAGATTATACAGGTCGCGCAGAATTGTTGTCTGCTGGTCAAAAATAGAATGCGAGTAAACCACACCTTTAGGTGCACCCGTTCCACCTGAAGTAAAAAGAATGGCCGCTGTATCATCCGCCTCAAATGTGGCACTCTTAAATGTCTGCGTTTTTTCCATCTTCATCGACGAGATCTTCAGCATGCGTCCCCATGAACGACTGCCGTTAGTGACGCTGAATTTAATTGATTTAAAAGTTCCACGGAATAGCAGACGGGCGATATGAACTTCTTTTTCAGCGATGAGTCCCACAGGTTTTGCTTCTTTAATACATTTCAAAAGATTGGCCCTGCCCATTCCCGGATCGATAAAAACAGGAACGACTCCCAGTTTAAAAAGAGCGAATGTCATGGCCGAAAAATCCAGACTCGGTCGTAAAAAAAGAAGAGTCTTGTCTCCTTTTTTTAATCCCAGTTTCTCCAGTTGAGTGGCAAACTTATTTGAACGTATTTCCAGCTCGCGAAATGTCAGCGACTGGTAGTCATAGACTTTAGTTTTTTTATTGAATACAGGAAACACGACCGCTTTTTTATCGGGGAAGGTTTTCGCATTGGCAGACAGTCTTGCAGCTATATTCATTTCAGTTTTACGCTTTTAAAAATGTTTCAATTTCTGCAATGACTTCTTTCGTTTTATCTTCCACCAGGTAGTGGCCGGCATCCGGAAAAGTCTTAACTTTAGAATCAGGAAAAAACTCCAGCCATCTTTTCTGGAAATTCATCGTGAAACAAAAATCCTGCTCTCCCCATAAAAGCAGAGTAGGGACTTTTAAATTTTTCAGCTTATCTTCAATGTTTGATAGCGTTTTGTAAGTCGGATGACTTGTGTCCATTGGAATATCGCGGACAAATTTCGCCGTTGCTATTCTCGATTCAAAATTATCGTAAGGTAAAATAAATCCCTGCTTAACCAGCGGAGATAATTTTTTTGTCACGGCCATTGTTGTTGCAGGCCCTGCAAATCCATTGAAAGTTCTGATAAACCATTCGCCAACCGGATTTCTAAGAATGTTAATCCTCATAGGGATTTCCATAGAGCGAAACGCTGCCGTATTCATAATAACCATTTTTTTAATAAGCTCAGGATGACGGGTGGCCACACCCATACCGATCGCTCCACCCCAATCGTGAACGATTAAAGTGATATCTTTCAAACCAAGTTTTTTAATTAGAGAAACTGTGTTCTCAATATGATTTTCCAGGGTGTACTCATAATCCTGAGGTTTATCAGACAACCCGCAGCCGATATGATCGGGAACTACTACACGATTCGTTTTACTGAAATGTTTCGCAAGATTTCTGTAAAAGAAAGACCACGTAGGATTACCGTGAAGCATAAAAATGACTTCGCCGGTCCCTTCATCAATATAGTGTAATTTATCTTTTCCCACCTGATTGAAGTGCGGATTAAAAGGATATTCATTTTTTAAATTTTGAGGAACTATCACCACTTCACCCCTAACATTATTGAACTAAGTCCTGAGCCGATTCCAAGAAGCGCGATTTTGTCGCCTTTTTTGATTTCGCCCTTCTCACTGGCCATCATTAAAGTTACCGGAAGCGCAGAGGATCCGGTGTTACCTAAAAATGGGTAAGTTTTAAAAGTTCTTGTTTTATTTAATTCTAACGATTCTAAAGATAATTTTTCATGAGCTGTTCCCACCTGATGTGTAATAACAAAATCCACATCACTATTGGTCCAGCCAAGATTCTTGCGGGCCTCTTGCCACGTTGATTGCCCAAGTGCCACTCCGTACTTCAACAATTCTTCCGAATCAGTTTCCATAACAAGTGAGTGAGTATTTCCATCACCTCGACATAAATGATTTGCACTTGAGTCTGTTTCAACGGCTCCACCCAAAACTTCTGGCGAGTCAGGTGATAAACTTTTATGTGTAATCAATATCGCAGTCGCTGCAGAGCCGATCGTAAGGTTCGCAATATACTTTTTGATATTTTTTCTATCAATAGATGGATTGGTTAAAAGCACTTCAAGTGTGCTCTCAAGCAATGGCCCGCCATTTTCACCGGAAACAATCAGCGCCGTTTTTATCTGGCCGCTTTCAATCATGTTTCCAGCAACAACAATTGCATTCACCACACCAAGACACGCATTTGATAAATCGAAGATCATCGCTTTTCTTGATAGACCAAGATTGGCATGAACCACAGAGGCCGTGGCCGGCTCTAAAAAATCGCGGCAAACTGAGGCATGAATGAGCAGATCAATATTTTCTTTCTTAATTTTTGATTTTGATAAACAAGAAAGTGCTGCTTTCGTCGACAGGTCACTCGGTTTGGTTCCCGGCGCCCACATTCTTCGCTCAGCTATTCCCGTCATGAGTTCCAGACGTCCTTCCGGAAGTTTTAACTTTTCGTACAAAACTCCAAGTCGTGTTTCAATTTCAGAAGACTTCACAACAGTGTCTGATAAATCGTATCCAAAACTTTCAATCACAACATTATTGAATTTCATTTTAAATCACCTTGAAGCACGTGAAGATTGGCCATTGATATTCCTGACAACATCGAGCCCACAATTCCCAAAAATCCCTGGTCAGTCCCGCAGATATAAAGTCCGTGAATGGGAGTTGTTCCATTGCGGCTTTTATCAGTAGAGCCATAGACCGTTCCATCAAAATGCTGAGTGTAGCGTTTGATTGTTGTCGGTGTAAAAATATCCTTAAAGTTAACGTTATATTCTGATTTAAGACCGCAACTTTTTAAAATTTTCTGAGCATTCAAAAAAACATTTTCTTTCTGCTCACGGTACAAATATGAATCTTCAGAAGATTTTAATTCATTCCAAAGTTCAAAGTTTGCAATGTTCGTCACGCGAAGGACACCTTCAGAATAATCATCTTCAAAAGAGTCATATTTAAAATTATTGGGAAAACAAACAACTGCACTTTCTGTATCAAAAAGTGTTTTCGGTTTCTGGTATAAATATTCAGGGCGGTTGTTGTAAAATATAATTGTGGCATCAATACCGAGGTCACGCGGTTTTTTGTCAGTGACCAGAATACTTTCACAAAACGAAAGATTTCCAGTCTGTGGTTTTTTTAGTTCTTCAAACTCACTTACCACACCATAGGTTTCAGGAAGCCCCATCGAAGAGAGTACCTGATCACATTCGATAATTTCATTGTGATTAATTTCCACGCCGAATATTTTTCCATTGTGACTGATGATTCTTGTCACTTCCGCACGGTATTTCAACTCTCCGCCATTAACTTTCAGACGCTTTAGAAGCAAATCCAGAATAGTCCGCACTCCACCTTCAGGTCTCGAAAAACCTTCCAGAAAAATACTCTTAAACATAATCACGAACTGGGAAAAATCCATATCGTTTTCCCACGCACTTCCATAAATCAGAAGCGGGCAAAAGATCATTTCCACCAGCGACTTCTCTTTAATAAAATTCCCAACCACAACTTTCGCCATGACTGTTTCATTATTCAGATTCACTTCATCAAAATTCCTGATGTGCTCAAGTAAACGAATAAACCCATCTACTTCATGAGGAAAGTTGCGCGAAATCTCTTCCGTCAGAACGTTAATCTCATTGGTAAATTTCAGCGTTTTTTCAGGGAACTGAATCAATGAATAATTCTGCTGAGAGAGTTTAAATTCTTCATACGGAATACGAAGCTGCTTCATCAGTTTGTTAAATGGTTTTCCACGATCCGATGGACTCACGAAATTTGTCAGCGCATGAAGGCCTACATCAAATTTTCTTTTTCCACGGGCATAATAAGAATTCAAACCACCGCTGATTGAATGTTTTTCCAGAATCAAAACTTTTTTATTATACATAGACAGGCGAATGCCGGCCGCTAAACCGGACATCCCTGCACCTATGATAATACAATCAACTTTCTGGTTGCTCATTATTACTGATTAAACTTCGGAACAAGATATTCCACACACGAGGCCATTGAAGCTAAACGCGGGTAATCTTCCTGGGGAACTTCAATCTTATGGCGTTTTTTTAGCTCCATAACGATGTCTAAAAAATCCATTGAATCAAGGTCCAGCTGCTCTCTTAGAGCTACATCATCTTTAATTCCTGTGACGTCGTCATCAAGAGCGATGTCAGCGATGATGTCTAAAACTTTTGTACGTACTTCTGCATTTGTTACCATTTTGTCTTCTCCTTATGAGTACTTTTTAATTATAAGTGTTGAGTTAATACCGAGCATCCCAAACGAGTTATTCAGAATGATTTTTACATCATGAGCGATTTTCTCTCCGTTAACTAAATTCGGAATCGCACAATCAGGGTCAAGTTTTTCAATTTTTTTACAAGGGTGAATATACCCGTCCACGAACGAAGGAATATTCCCTGCAAGCTCAAGTGCACCGGCAGCACCCATCGCGTGGCCGATAAATCCTTTCGTCGCATTTACAAATGTAGTAGGGCATCCCGAAAATAAACCAGCAACGGCCTGGCATTCCTGGATGTCACCCTGGTTGGTTCCCGTCGCATGCATGTTGACGATATCAACTTCACCCGGCTCGATACCTGCTTTTTTCATTGCGTACTTCATGCATTCAATTTGTCTTTCTGTATTGGGAAGAACGAAATCCGAAGCATCACTGTTGGAATGGTATCCGATAATTTCTCCGTAAATTTTCGCATTTCTTTTTTTCGCATCACTTAGTCGCTCTAGTACGTAAACCGCTCCACCTTCTGAAACAACAATACCGTTTCTATCTACATCAAGCGGACGTGTTGCAAGTGACGGATCATCGTGATGCCCTAAAGCACCCTGCGCTTTAAAGGCCGCAAAGATCCCGAACGTTTCTGTCGACTCTGAAATCCCGCCGGCAAAAGCTAGATCCACTTCGTCCAGAAGAAGCTGTTGAGCACCCTGAATAATTCCCAAATTTCCGGCAGCGCAAGCTGCACCGATGGTATAATGAGGTCCGGTAATCCCAAGATTAAGAGTGACTTCTCCAGCTGGATTGTTCGCCACAGTTCTTGGATTGTGATGATGAGACCAGAACGATACATCTTTATTATGCGAATTATAGAGATCGTGAATTTCATTTTCAGTTTCAACGTTTCCGTGCTCTGTGATTCCCAGATAAACACCAACGCGCGCTTTATCTGTGGCATCCCAGTCAACACCTGAATCATTCAATGCTTCTTTCGTACAAAAAACTGAAATCGCACCGGCACGTGTCCCGCGTTTCCTCATTTTTTTTGACTGGTGTTTTGTTTCATCAAAACGACAAAGTCCTGCAGCTACTTTTCCCATATGACGAATTTCTGTGTGAACGATTCCACTGCGACCGTTTAATAAACCTTCGCGAAGTTCAGACAGGTTATTTCCGAGTGGAGAAGTAAGCCCGATACCAGTTATAACAATTCTCTGTTTATCATTTTTCATAAAAGTTGTTCCTTAAAGAATCCCTTTAAAATTACTCTTAAATTTTTCGGTTAAATTATCTTTGATATTCATAGTGAAGTCGGCGAGAGGTCCCGCAGTTGTTGCAAGCAGGTCGAGTGCTTTTGGGAGACGTTTTACCATTGCCTCATATTGAGCATCGTAATCAGAACGCGATTTACTGTGGGCCATTGTGATTACAAAATTCATGACAGACTCAGCGATCTCACACGTCGTAAGAATCGACTGCATTCTTTTTTTGCGTCCCAGGTGCTCTGCACTTTCAGATTTCTCCAGAACTCTTATTGCCATTCTTTTAAAATCGGCCACAACTTCTTCTTCACGTTTTCTAAAAACACTGGCAACGATTGAAAGCGAGTCTTCTTTCGCAGAATGAAGTCGTGCTTTAGTATCACGGTTATCGCGGTCGCCGGTTGTTTCAACAGCACCAAAATGTGTGAGAGTTTTTAATGAAAGTGAAACTGCACTTTGAGAAAGATTTAATGTCTGTTCGATCTCTTCAGAAGTCAGAGGTTTTTTAGCGAGAATTAATAATCCGAAAACGCTTCCATCAATTCTTTTAAATCCCATGCGGCCGAAAAAAATTTCGAAGCTTGAGAGCTCTTTTAAAATCTCTGGTTCCACTATCGCATCATTGTGATTCATACTAACCGTCCTAATAAAGCGCAGATCCTATTGATATTTTTAATTTATTACAAAAATAGAATATATAAAATAATTGCGATTATTCGAACTTTTGGCAAGAATAATTTAGTAAAAGAAGTGTATGAGTGGTTGAGCGGAGTGCGTCGCGATTAGACAAAAAAAAAGCACCCCCTGCGGTGTGCTTTTTTTATTTAGAAATTTTAACTAGAAATTAGCCGTCGTACTCACTCACATCAGACACATCATTTGAGTCACTATCGTCAATGATAACTGGTGGTGTGTTAGAAGTATTTCCTGCTGGCATTACGCTGCTTTCAGCATCGGGAAAAGTCATCTCATCATCTTGAGCATGCGCGTAATTTGTATATGTATGAAGTAGAACTAGCGATAATAACAAAAGTGATTTAGTTTTCATGGGAATAGGCCTCCATTAGTGCTTGCCCTCAGTATACCACTGTCCCTAACCGGGTGGTAGTAGAAAATAGTGCAATAAAATTGTGGCGACCGATGACAAATATGTTGATTTTCTTTGCTTTATTCTTAAAAATCTTAGACTAAGATACTAAAAGATTCCACTAAACGAAAAGATAAAGGACCACTATGGCCGGATTTAAAGACGAACTAGACGATATTGACGAAGAGCTGGACACCGAAAGTGATGAAGGCGGGGACGATGAGTTCGCGTTTGATGACGATGAAGAAGGCGGCGGCAAAGGTAAAAAAGGCAAAGCTGAAGGTTCTGGATTCAACCGAGACAGCTACTACGTTTATAAAGATAAACTAGTTCAGCTTTCAGGAACGATCAGACCGAAAGAGCGCTCGAAGGAAGGGAAAGTAATGACCCTTGATTTCAAGACAGATGAAAAAATTTATTCTGTTGTAATGGATGATATGGGTAAGAAGTTAACTGCTTCTTGTTTTCAGGAACTTTTAGTAACAGGTCTTGTAAGTAAAGTTTCTGAGAAAGAATACACAATCTCGATTAAAACTTATATTTAAACGATTCAAACTGATGGAAGTTGGGCTTCGTATCTTTATGAGATAGGGCCCAATAACTTAACTCTCCCGTTTTTTCTTTTATCACACTCGTAATTCCCGCAGACATTGATGTAGCAAAAAAGTTTTCAGGAAACATTATTTTCTTCAATTCTACAATCACATGCACGACTTCATTGGAAAATAAAATATCAAAAATAACCATCTCCATTTTTTTATATGGAACGGGAGGACTTTTCTTTTTTTCAAAATGAAAACAATTCCATTCAAAGTCCGGCGAAAAATTAAACTCCAGATAATGGTCTTCAGAATTTTTAATGAAAAGCTCAAAACAGGTCTTTTCCCAAAGATTCATCACGCGGGAGTGTTGAGGGATTCCTTTTCCTAAATCAACCCTAGAAAGCGCTCCAGTAAGCTTAAAGCTGATAAAAACTGCATCACTCGTCGTATTGAGTTCTGAATCAATTCTGATATCCGGAGCAGTTGTTAAATCAAAAGGTGTTAGAGCAAATTTTGCCATAAGGATTCCTGACTAAAATAATACATTTGGTAGTCTAAACTTTCATAGTATCGCTCCGAAAAGATTACTATGAAATTCCGTATTTTTATAATATTTTTCGCAGTCTTTTTTATTACCAATGCGAAGGCCATGGACTTCGATACATTTTCTAAAATTGATGAAGCTAAGAACACTTTTGCGACTAAATACTCAGGACTCTCTACTGAAAAATTAACTGAGCTTACAACATTTATTGAAAAAGCAACTGCGAAGTCGGTAGAAAAACCAAAACTCATCGGACAGGAGTCTACATCAGACAGCGACTGCTCACACTGTCCTAAGCACGTTCAGCTTGCTGGAGATATCAATAAAATTTTAGACCAGATGAAAAAAGATCCAAAGGTGGGCCAGGAAGAAGAAGTTCCTGTTAACATCAATCGGCTTAAATTTTTATATTACAGTGTGAAGACACGCCAGGATGATGGAGCAGTGACTTGTAACCGTTATAAAGACATCACACCTGACCTGAAGCCTACAAAATTCGATGGGGCCGCAGAACTGATGGCCGAAAATGTTTTTAAATTTTCTGGAACAACGGCCGTGCAGATTCTCGATCCTAAAACTGAAGAGATCATTTATTATTACCGCGGTGAAGGTGACCAGAGAAATATTATCGTCCAGGCCATTCTCAATAAAGACGGTGGAAAGTTCCGCTATTATTATTACCGGCCCACAGAGGAAGAAAAGAATCCTTACGGGATTCCTTCAATGGGCAGTGCTGCAATACCGGATGTAACACTTAAAAAAGCTGAATTAAATCTGCCCAAGATAATCCAGACATCGGAAGACAAAATAGATAGCAAAAATAAATTCAAATTGAGTGTTGATCCAACTCTCGAAACTAAAATGGTAGTGATTCCTAAAAACATTCACGTCGCTGAAGCTGAAGTTAGTCAGAACATTGGTGGAGCAGATGGTGTTCGCGTAAACGCTAAATCGCATCTTTCTCTGCGAGGAAACGAGGCCAATATGAATCTGCAGAATGAAAAAGGGACATCTTATATTCAGGTCGATGTGCTCACTAATTTAAAAGGTGAGACGACCAGAACTGTAACAGTTCCCTACGAAGTTAAACTCGGGGCCGCTGATGATAAGGATGCAGTAAAAGTAACAGGTAAAATGCTGGATTCATCTACACAACAATTAGTGACTTTTGCACTAACTGACAGCTCAACTTCATACATGCGTACAGAGTTTAAAAAAGATAAACTCACAAACGCCAATTCATACGTTGTCGCTAAAGATTTTTCAATCGACAAAGACCAGATGGCCACCGTCGCAGTCGGAAGAAACGAAATGCAGAATAAATACGTTTCACTCCAGCACAGATTGGCCGTGAAAGATAACCTGACAATGGTTCTCGATGTACGTGTCGATGAAAACAAACGCACATCTTTTATGTATCAGCTGAAAGCAAAATTCTAGAATTCAATTTCTACGGGACAGTGATCACTTCCCATAACATCGTGAAGAATATTTATCTTCGTCATTTTTGATTTAATTTTTTCATCGATAAAAAAGTAGTCGAGTCTCCATCCGATATTTTTTTCGCGGCATCCACCCCTGTAAGTCCACCATGTATAAAGATCTTTTTTATCAGGGTAGTGAATACGAAGGGCATCGTGAAAGCCAGCTGCTACCATTTCATCCAGCACAGCTCGCTCGTGCGGTAGAAATCCCGTAGAATTTAAATTTGTTTTCGGACGGGCCAGATCTATTTCATGGTGAGCAGTATTCAAATCTCCAGTGATCAAAACACCTTTTGTTTTGGAAAGTTTTATCGCCAGCTTTAAAACTTCTCTCGTGAATTCCAGTTTATAATCCACTCTCGAATGATCATCCTTTCCATTGGGAAAATAGCCATTTAAAATATAATAATTTTCAAATTCGGCCCAGATGAATCTTCCTTCAATATCAAACTTTTCGATTCCAATTCCAATATTTACCTTTATGGGTGGAGGACTCCCTTTTTTAAACATCAAAGCTGTACCAGAATAACCAGGACGAATGGCCGGATTCAACCAGACGTCATAATAGTCCTGCCATTCATCTAAAATAGTGCGAACCTTGTCCTCAGTGGCCTTAATTTCCTGTAAAGCAATTATGTCGGGTGACAGTTTTTGAAACCAAAGAGCAAAACCTTTTTGAGATACGGCGCGGAGCCCATTGATATTCCATGTAACAATATGTGTCATTAGTCCCACCTGAATAGTTTTTACTTATTTATCGAAATTTTTGTTTAAGTTTTTCTTAAAGTTTGTTAAGGTAGTCTAAAGATTGAAACGACAACGGATTAAATTAATTAATTCAATCAGGAATACCTAAACATATAATCAGTACCACATATCAATGTGAGTGACGACCTACTGGAGGAATATTTTATGAGATCATTTAAAAATATCGCGGCCCTAATTAGAACTAAACGAATTAATCACCCCAAAAGTTATTCGCAATCAGATCTATCACTATTACTTGGTTACAAAAACGGCCAGTTCATCTCAAACGTTGAAAGAGGGCTTTGTAACGTTCCATTAAAAATGATGAAAAAGATTTCTGAAGTCTTAGACATCTCTGCAGAAGAAATTAAAAACGCTATTCTTAAAGACCATGAAGAAACGTTAACTAATTACTTCAATAAATCTACTACGAAGAAAGTTGCACCACGTGAACTTGAAAACGTAGATGTTCTGTAATTTAATTTATTAAATAAATCCGGTCGAGGAAACCTACTAAAAGTTTTTATACTTTAAATAATCTTCGGCCGTTCCTACACTCTCTTCAACATCATCTCTATAATCTGCTGCTATCTGAGACTGTAAGTAATGTGGTTCTGCAGGCGGTAAATCTGCGGGTACAGCATCGCCTTCAATCGGGATTGCGTGGTTAGAAGTGTAAGTACGATCATACTGATATCCGTTATTACGTTTTTCAAATGAAGCTTTCATTTCTGGAGCAAGCTTGCTTTCAAATTCGCGAATATCATTCAAAGTATTGTAGAAATTTCTTTCTAATTTATTTTTCTGCGGAGGATCCGCTCTGTAAAACAGGTCGTGGTATTTTCTGCGCGCGATAATATGCTGATCGAGTAGATTTAAATATTTTTCATAAATGCGCTCAACGCTAAAGCCAGTGCTGTTAGTGTTAACCGGCTGGTGTCCGCCGCCTTGTCCTTGAGGACGCGGGCGATTGTTATTATGCTGCGGTCTGCGGTTTTGATTCGGGTTTTGATT
>JACMNL010000027.1 GCA_014378525.1 Bacteriovorax sp. | reverse complement strand
GTAGAAGACAGAGTCTGGATTGCTTCATCCATTTGCTCTTCGTCTTTTTCAGTTACGATTTCTTTTGCAGCTGGCGCAACTTTTGGTGCTTTCATTTCCGCGTCCACCAAGACTTCTTCAACAATACCTTCTCTTGCAGCTTCAGATTTTGCAAGTTCCTTCGCTACGATGTCACGAGTTGGTTGAGCAGATTTTGGCTGAACGAAGTTCGCCATTCCACCATTCGTATAATAAAGAGTGAAACCAGCGTAGATGACGTTCGGGTTTTTAATTAATGGTTTGTTATTTTCCCAGATTGATTTCCATTTCTTCTTGTTTCCATAAACAGAATTGGCAATCGTTCCAAGAGTATCAGCATTCTTGATCATGTACGGTTTACCAGCTGGATTCCAGACGAATGGTGTAGCAGGTGCTTTGTATTTAAGTTCAGTATTAGCTTGAAGTGATGCGTTCTTAGAAAGTTTTCCAGAGTTCATATTTTTGATTTCTTTCCACTTTCCGATATCACCGTAAAGTTTGAAAGCGATTTGCATAAGAGTTTCGCCTTTATGAACTTTATAAGATTTTACCTGGCCCGCTTCAGAGTAGGCCGGTGCTTCAACTTCAGTTTTAATTTCTGGAAGAGCTTCTTCAACCAGTACCGGTGCATCCTGAGATTTTGCAGGAGCTGTCGAAGGTGTTACTGCGATAGCAGATTCTTTTACAACTGAATCGTGAGGTCCTGCTGTTGAGAATTCATCTTCTAGAGATTTTAATTCAGGATCGTTTGTTACATTGTTAGGTGCATCTGATTTTGCAGTTGCAGTCGTATTGCTTGTTTCATCCATCGTCTTGCTGAATAAATCATCAGTCGACTCAGAGGGAGCACTTGTTGAAGCTGGTGCTGCTGTGACTTCATCGCCAGTCGCTGCTGCTTTTGAATCTGTTGGTTGTTCCGGAGTTTTAAATCTTTCGATCAATCCGCATGAAGATAGTACCAAAGAAAGAAAAATAATCTTTAATATCGTTTTGTGTTTCATGCGCAAACTCCCTCGAATAGTAATCTCTTAAAATAATAATATAACATGTATTATTTTACGGGATTTATGAAACTTTCGAGAGAGCGAGGAAAATCTTGCCTTAATGAAGGGCCAGGAAATCCTGAGTAGAATGATCGCCATTATTTGTCGTAGGCGAATACTCAAGTTCTACTTGAAGTGGTTTATGATCTGATCCTGTGTAAATTCCATCAACTCTCGCTGAGATAATTCTGATATCACTCGTGAAAAGAAAATGGTCAAGTGGTCTTCCGTTAAAACGAAGGCGGTCATCAGGAATAAACTTAGCTTCCGACAATCCCAGTTTTTTTGCATACTGGCCCAGAATTGCAAGGCGCTCGTCATTCCACGTATTGAAGTCACCTGCAAAAATCAGAGGAGCAGGGATGTCTTTAATCTTGTCATAGATGCGGCTTAGTTCAAGTTCAAAACTTCTGTTGTTAACAAAATTGATTCCGTGAATATTTACCAGAGTCAGTTTTTTGTCAGTATTTTTAATCGGGAAAGTGCTGATGAGTAAAACTTTTGGTGAATGGATAACCGGTTCAAGAGTTTTAGTTCTTAAAAAAGTTGTTGATGCTGGAGTAACTGTACTGATATTTGCAACACCTGTTCTGATTTTTTCTTTTCCATCAAAAAAAGAAGTCGCAGTTGTAAAAAGAAACTGAGGCATGAAACGCCATACAGTCGTCATATTTTCATCGAGAAAAATTTCCTGATTCATGATCACATCGCGGTCAAATGAAAGAGCAGGATACTCGATATCAAAAGTGTCGTTAGACCCTTTATGCAGGTTCCAAACAAGGAACTTCATCCTTTGTGGTAACGAAGTTCTGCTGGCGCGGCCAAGGCTGTGAACCACGTCATTGTCGGCCGGTACTGGAAAAACGATACTCGGATCGATCTGTCCAAAGGCAGGTAATGCCAATAAAAGTAGTGAAGTAACAGTTAGAATTTGTGTTTTAAAGTTTTTCATTTAGAAATCGTAGCACCCTGATTTTGGTTTGCAAAAGTCAATTTCATTATATGTGTGTAATTTTTAGCGACACCTAAGGGTTTATGGCCAAAGGAGAGGGGAATTGGTATAAAACGCCTACTATGGCCATTAATTTAAAACTAGAAAAACCCTCACTTTACGCGTTCACTTTGAACGAACTTCGCGACTATCTACAAGAGAAAGGTCTGGCGAAATTTGCTGCAGATCAGATCTATCAGTGGATGTATAAAATCCAGGAACGCGACCTTTCGAAGTGGTCGAATATTTCTAAAAAAATCCGTGAAGACTTTGAAACTAATTTTGATTTATCGCTTCCAACAATTGTCTGGAACGGCCTTTCAAAAGACGGGACAAGAAAATTTCTGGTTAAAATGCGCGACGGAAATACAGTTGAAACTGTGGCCATTCCTGCGAGAGACCGCCTGACACTATGTATTTCTTCTCAGGTTGGTTGTGCAATCGGTTGTACATTCTGCCATACGGGAACAATGGGTTTAACAAGAAATTTAACGGCGGATGAAATCGTCGGACAGTTTTTAGCAGTGACTGACTGGCTTCGCGCCAACGTAGGCCCCGACGAAAGGCTTTCAAATATCGTTTTCATGGGCCAGGGTGAACCACTTCACAATTACGATCAGGTCAGAAGTGCGACGATTATTTTCATGGAAGACAAAGGTCTTGGTTTATCACAAAGAAAAATTACACTTTCGACTTCAGGGCTCGTTCCTCAAATCGAAAAAATGTGGGACTTCCCGCCGGTGAATATTGCAATTTCTCTGCATGCTGCTCACAACGATATCAGAACAGAACTTATGCCGATTAATAAGGCCTTCGATCTTGAAAGACTATTCGATGCAATCAGAAAAGTTCCGCTTAAAGCTTACAGAAGAATTACGTATGAATATATTTTGATTGCAGACTTAAACGACAGACAGGAAGACATCGATGGTCTGACTGATCTTCTTGAGAAGAGCAAATCAAAGATCAATATTATTCCTTACAATGATTTCCCGGATTCGAAATTTAAACGTCCGAGCAATTCGAAAATTATCTGGTTTCAGGAAGAGCTTTTAAAACGCGGGTTCGTCTGTACGACAAGAACCACAAAGGGCCAGGATATCCTGGCCGCTTGCGGACAATTAAAAAGTGAATTCGAAAAACTAAATCTCTGGGACGTGGATAAATCCAAGGCCTTCGAAAATCAATTTCCCAAATAAAATTTTACTTGGCGTTCTTCTGATTGTTTCTGTACAACCACGGCTTCGGTGCATCCACCGGTTCCTCAGTTACTTCAGGCTCAAAATCCTTTTTCTTTTTAGCTACCACTGAAGAGGGGTCACGATCAGAAGGTTCATCTTCTGAAGCGATCTGGCGGTCATTTGATCTACCGTCTTCCACTTTATAATGATCACCAAAATCTGCTGTCTTCATCTCTTTAGATGGAACAGCTTGTGTCTTAAAACCAACCTCCGGACTTTTGTATTCAGTGGCAACTGCCAGCGAACAAAAAGCGAGAGTCATAAGAGACAGTGAGAGCAGTTTCTTTTTTGTCATAAATTCACTCCTTCCTTACAAGCAAGGCCTGTAGACCATATCGGATTTTTCTTCTTATCGGATGAATCAAATAAAAACTTGAGGGGAATAGTCAGGCTTTCGGAAAGATTGTTTACTCTATCCTTTGTTTTTGAGACTATAGATGGGATTAAATACCTGGATAGTTCAAAAAATGGAGTTTTTGTGACCTCTTCTAAAAATACTAAGGCCTTATTTGGCATTTTTGCCATGGTTTTCGTTTTCTTCGTCATTCTTGTCGTTTTTGCTTTCGTAACAATGAATGCCTTCAACGACACTTCTTCGATCACTAAAAAATCCAACAGCGCACACATCGGTGTCATCACAATTGAAGGTGTAATTAATTCTTCAAAAGATTATGTTGAACTTTTACAGTCTGCTGAAGAAGACAAACAAATTCAGGCGATCATTTTAAGAATCGATTCTCCCGGCGGAGCAGTCGGTCCTACTCAGGAAATTTACGAAGAGATTTTACGAATTGATAAAATTAAACCTATCTATGCTTCATTCGGCGGAATGGCCGCGAGTGGTGGATATTATCTTGGAGCTGCTACAAGAAAAATCTGGGCGAACCCTGGAACACTGACAGGATCTATCGGGGTCATCATGGAGTTCATGGATTTATCAAAACTTTATGAGTTCGCAAAAGTGAGTCCACAAACTGTAAAGGCCGGCCGTTATAAAGACGCAGGAAATCCAGCGCGCGCTCTGACTGCAGAAGAACAGGACATGATGAACAAACTGATCGCAGGAGTTCATACCCAATTTAAGAACGATGTATTAAGACGCCGCAAAGATAAAATCAAAGGTGATATCAACGAACTTGCCCAAGGGCAGATTTACTCAGGTGAATCCGCAATGGCCGTGGGTCTGGTCGATGCCATGGGAAGTTTATGGACAGCAGGGCGTGCTATTCACACAGAAATGAAAATGAAAGATGACTTCGCTTTAAAGTTTATCGAGAAGAAAAAGAAAATGGGAATGTTTGATCTGCTTGGTTCAATTGATGAAGGAATCAGCAAATTAAATTTCAGTGCTCTTGGCTCAGCAGTTCAGATGAACTCTTCGCCTCGTTTGATGTTTAAATAATAGAGAGATTAATGGAATCAATTCTTCCCTGGATGCAGGAACATTTATTAGCAGTCGTGGCGATCATGATCACCATCGTACTGGTTTATCATTATCTTATTGAAAAAGAGACCGGTGCTAAATTATCAAAGCGCTATAGAAATTCTATCTTCGAAGCGCAGTCAAAAATTTTCCTGAATGCAACTCAGTATTTAATTTCCGGTAATAAAGATTTAGCGATTAAAGAATTTTTAAGTGCCGTTGATATCAACCGTGAAACGATTGAAACTTATTTTGCTCTGGGCGGACTATTCAGATCAAATGGTGAAATTGAAAAAGCGATCAGTATCCACAGATCACTTATCGCCCGTGAAAACATTTCCGAGTCACACAGACTTCGTGCTTTAAAAGAGCTGGCCGTCGATTTTGATAAAGGCGGCTTCATCGATAAAGCGATTGAAACTTACCGCGATGTTTTGAAAATCAACCGTGATCAGTTCGAAGTGATTCAGGCCCTTTGCAGAATTTATGAAGATATAGAAGACTGGGACCAGGCCTATAACTGTCGTATCATGCTTTCAAAAGTAGGGCATCAGAATCAGGCCGAAACGATTTCACATATCCTTGTTCAAAAAGCGAAACAATATTTTGAAAAAGGTGATTTTAAAAAATGTGAAGAAGATCTGGAAGACGCATTTCGTTTTGCTCCTTCAGTGTCGGCAAAAATTTTAAGATTAAAATTATTTTTAGTAAGTGGTGATCTGGATCAGGGGAAGTTTTTACTTCTGGAAATCCTGAAAGAGCATCCGATGTACGCTTCTTTTATTTTCGTTTCAATCGCTGAAGATTTTGTAACGAATGATGAGCAGTTAAAGAAAACTTATCAGGACCGCCTCGAAGTTTTAAGAAAATATTTCCTGGAAATGGACGATAAGGATTTAGTGAGCTCTGCCTCTGTTGTTCTTTCCAAGGTTCGTTTGTTGAAAGAATCTGGAATGACAGGTGAAGCTTTCGATTTATTAAAAGGCTGGATGGATACTAATAAAAATTCATCTGAAGTCATGAAAGTAGAATATATTAAACTTTTAATTGAGCTTCAAATGAAAGACGAAGCACTGGCCCAAACGAAGGGACTTTTGGAAAATCTCCACCAGACTTTGGCAAAACATTACTGCCGTCAATGTGGTTACAACTCAGACAGTTTGTTCTGGCGTTGTCCGCAATGTCACGAGTGGGAGACCATTCAATTTAGATGGAAGGTATAATGAACAAATTTTTTGTAAGCATGATGCTTATGTTAAGTTTTAACCTGCAGGCGCAGACAGATTCCGGGGCGATGACAAAATCGCTGGTGGGAATTAAATACTTCAACCAGATGATGGGAAACGTTCACCAGAACGCTTCACGTTTTTCTCAGGTGCTTACGACTATCAGTTGTAACCATCCGGTTAAAGTCATGAAACAAACTTCAAAAGACGGCAAAGACTTTGTCATGTTCGGCGATAACGACTGGTACCTTGTTACCGTCGGCCCTTATGACGGTTACATCATGGCCGATTATTTAAGCGATAAAAAAAGTGTATGTTTCGAAGAAGAGTATGCAAAATTTTTTGACGGACTAGAGCTCGACATCAACGACCTTTATTACTGGGCGAGACTTTACGATCAATACGTTCAGGGTAAATCGAAGGTGCGCCAATGAAAACTTTATTACTCTTAAGTTTAATTTCATCAAACCTGTTTGCGGCTGAAGCTGCGGCACCCGCGCATAAAGAAGAAACAAAAACAGAAGGCGCTAAAGAAGTTAAAGACGACAGCAAAGACCTGCTGGATTTTTCTTCAATCAAAGATATCATTAAAAAAGACGGACTCGAAGGCCAGCTTCAAAAAAAGCAGACTGAAAAACGCGTCCATATTACGACTAAAAAATTCGACGACATGAAACGCTATAATGTTCCTGCTCAATCGGCATTCTGGTCGATGATGTCTGAGTACTGGCTGGTAAAGAACGCAACACTTTTAAAGTGGGACTTTCATAAACCCGATTTTGATCTGGAAAAATCTTTTATCTCTTTGCTGGAGGTGCAGGGCCACTATGAGAAAAAAGTAAAAATCCTTCTGCTAGATTCAACTGAAGTTATACATGCGGCCCTGCCGTCAAATGATGATGAATATATTTTTCTTGTATCACTTCCTTTCATCAGAACTCTGGATTTATCCAAAGTTGAAATCTCACTTATTCTTTTTGAAGATTTTATCCGCGCTAAAAAAGGTTACTTTAAAGGTTATGTTCAATCGAAAGAACTTGAAGCTTATCTGGGAACGAACTTCAACGGAAAACCATTCAACAAAAAAATTATAGATGAGAGTCTGAAGAAATATACTTCTGTGTTACTGGATAAAGGTTTTAGTTTTCAGGAACAGTTTGAAACGACGACTGAAATGGATTCACTTCTAAAGAATGATCTGAAGATGTGGAATACATATCTCACATTATTGGAAAAGATTGATAACTTAACCAAGTCCAATGCTCTTTATAAAAAGTATTCCCAGATCTATCCTTCACCGGAACTACAGCTCAACTGGCTTAGACCAAAACCAAGCCGCTTCTAATGAAGGAAAAAGCATTAGAGTACTATACAAAAACTCGGGATTTTTTTAAGTCCAATATGGGAAAGCAGATTCTGATCTACTTTTTATTTTATGGCTTTTTGTGGGGCTTTCACCTGATTCTCATTTCTCTGATTTCTTTTTTCCACTTGCTGCTGGATCACAACATCAGAACTATCGGTGACTGGATCGGGGACAGAGGCTGGACACTTATTATTATTTCGAAAGTCATCGTATTTTACCTGGCGATGTTATTCGTAAGCCTCAAAACAAAAAAATTCTTTTCATTAAAAAGTTATATCAGAAACAGCATCCAGACTCCGCGCATCGAAGTGCTGGTTGCGATTTTATTTCTACTTATAGGATTAATGGGGATCGGCGAGATGAACTTAAACTCGACTATGATCGTTGAACTCGGCCGCATGATTCTCTCAATTGTCGGAACTTTTGTATTTTTTTCTGTCGATTATATTTTACTGGTTATTCTCGATGTCTTTTATCCTGTGCGCGATGATTCCATGCGCTTAAAGCGTCTGTTCTTACTTCCGATGTTATTTTATTTATTTTCGGCCGCGACTTTTGTTTATGAACAGACCATCAGCATGAAGCTTTATGCTTTTTTTATACTGATGCTTTATTCAGGAGAATGGAGAAGAAAAAACTGGACTCTTCCGGCCATATTTTTGATTGCATTTATTATTCCGAGTTACTCACTTCTGGGATTGGATCCGGTATGGGGCGAAGCTTATTCTCCAATCATTGCATCGAAAAAAATTGGCACATTCTCACTGTTCATTTTAATCGGATTTGCACTCGGATATATGCAATACACACTCAAGAAAATGCCCGAGTACATCTATCGGGATTGATCGATTTATCTTAAAATTTTACGAATTATTGTCTATGATATTAGAACATAATTAATTCTAATATTTCAATCAGGAGTCATATACTGTGGACGGCGCAAAATTAGATATTCTCAATATCATCTGGCACTCGGGACTAGTGGTTAAATTAGTTCTTGTACTTTTAATTGCAGCCTCAGTTTACTCTTGGGCAATTATTTTAAAGAAGAAAAAACTTTTTGCAGAAGTTGATGAAAACAATAAACGTTTTTATGAAATCTACACGAACTCAGAAAACTTAAAAGACATCATGATCAAATCAGAGATGCTGCCGTTTTCTCCATACAAAGCTTTATACACAAATGGTTATAGAGAACTTGTAAAAATGAAAGAAGCTTATACCGGCCAGCACCAGAAGAGCGGCCTTGCTTTCCACTTCCAGAATTTTGGAATGGGAGTACTTGAACGCGGATTAAAAAAAGGTGCCAATGAAACTAACGAAGAACTAAGCAAACTTTTATCGACTCTTGCTTCAATCGGGTCAGTTACTCCATTCGTTGGATTATTCGGAACTGTTTGGGGGATCATCAATGCGTTCGCGGGTCTTGCTAACGGTGGTGGATCAATCGATGCAGTTGCTCCCGGTATTGCTGAAGCACTTGTTTCAACAGCAGTAGGACTGGCAGCAGCGATTCCTGCAGTTTGGTTTTATAACCATTTCAACAGTATGAATGAGAGAGTGAATTCTGAAATGGAAAGTTTCGGTCAGGACTTTATCAACGTAGTTGAACGTTCAGTTGTGGAGTAAAACTCATGGCATTTAACACTGGAAAAAAGAAAGGTGCAATCTCTGACATCAACGTCACACCACTGGTAGACGTCATGTTGGTTCTTCTCGTTATCTTCATGGTAACTGCACCGCTTATGTTAAACGGAATCAAACTCGATCTACCGAAAACAAAAGAAGTAAACCCTGTTAACTTAAATAACACACAGGTTATTTTATCTCTCAGCAAATCGGAAGATTATTTTTTAGGAAAAGACAAAGTTCTATTGAATGAAATCATTCCTGAAATCAACAAGCAGTTTAAAGCTAATAAAACAGATACGGTTTTTTTAAGAGCAGACTTCAGCTTAGCTTACGGAAAAGTCGCGAAGCTCATGTCGTTTTTAAAACGCGGTGGAATTCACCATATTGCACTGGTCACAGTAACTGAAGATAAAAAATAAATAATGAAAGATTTTTCAACGCCTAAATTCAATCACCAGAGTTTCAACTTCTTTGTAAGACGTTCGACCTACGTACATGCACTACTTATCCTGTGTACATTAACGGGTGGAAAAATTGCTTTCGATATTCAACAGAAAGAGCGCGATAAAAACCTCGAGCTGATTTCAGCTTCAGTAAGAGTTGATATGGTGGCAATGCCGACTCAGACCTTGAATGAATTAAAAAACATGTCGAGTGGAGTAGAGGAAGCGAAAAAGGAAGTGAAGGCGGAGCTTACTGAAAAGCCTGTTGAAAAAGTTGCAGAAAAAGTTGAGCCTAAAGATGAAAAACCAGTTGAAAAAGAAGACCCTACAGACAAGACCGAGGCCTTAAGAGAAGCACAGTCAAAAAAACGCATGGACTTCTTAAGCAAACTAAAAAAGATCGGTGATAAGAAAGTAGATGCTCCGAAAGAAAATACCCAAAAAGCGGAAAAGGGACTCTACGGTGAAAAAGATACAGCTCTTAAAAATTTAGTTCTCTCTGGAAATAAATTAAGCAAGGGAACTCAAATGTACGGCGATGGGAATGCGGCGGAGATGACGGCATTCCAGGCTTACGCTTCCAGACTGCCGGATTTAGTCAGACCACACTGGAAACTTCCAAGTTTTTTAATGAACAAAAATTTAAAGGCCCGCGTACGCGTGTGGCTTGCTATGAACGGTGAAGTTACCCGCGCTGTAATTTATCAGTCGAGTGGCGATTCTGAATACGATCAAAGATCAGTTGATGCTGTTAAAGCGGCCTCTCCATTTCCTGCCTTAAAAGAGGAATTCGGAAAGAGAGTTTTAAACGGCGATATATTGTTAGGCTTTCCTTTATAAGAGGTTTTTATGAAAAAATTATTATTAGTTTTTATTCTCCTTCTAAGTGCAACAGCATTTGCCCAGGATGATAATTTAACAATCGTAGCTGTCGGTGATGCGACACTCGAAAAAGATAAAATGGTTGTGCAGGATCCTTACACAAGTGGTTCACTTACAGCAGCTCAAAAAAATTCTGCTATGGAACTGGTTAAACTTCTAAGAAACGATTTTGCTTTTTACCAGAAAAAATTCTTCCTGGTAGAGTCAGCGCAAAACAATACAGCATCAAGGCAGACGACTAACTACGATTACTGGAATGGAAAAGGCATCCGTTACCTGGGAACTGCTTCAGTTGATAAAAGCGGTGTCGATATGAAAGTCACAGTAGTATTCGAAGACATCAAAAACAGAAAGCAGATTTATAATTCTTCAATGACGACTTCAATATCAAACATGAGAAGAACTGGTCACGAGATGGCCAATAAAGTTTATAAACAGATCATTGGAAAAGATTCCATCTTCAATTCTAAAATTACTTTCGTCTCAGATAGAAATACACGCGGAAGAAAAACGGTAAAAGAAGTCTACATGATGGACTTTGACGGAAAGAACGTTGTTCAGTTAACAAACCATGCAGGGATCGTCATGTCACCAACGATGTCAGCTGACGGCAGATGGTTAGTGTACTCACTTATTTCAAATACAGGGAAAAAGCGCAACAACGATTTATACCTGATGGACATGAGAACAAAAACTGCAACAGTACTTTCTAATAAAGAGGGTGTGAACTCGGGGGCAGTATTCTTAACGGGCGGACATAGTATCGCGCTTACATTAACAGTTTCAGGAAACGCTGAAATTTATGAAATGAATATCAACACGAAAGAGCTTAGAAAAATCACGAATCACTTTGCTTCAGACGTTGACCCTTCTATCACAGCTGACGGAACTCTGATGACCTTCTTATCAGACAGACCAGGGAAGGCGATGATATATACGATGGACCCACGTGGGACCGAAAAAGATGTGAAGAGAATTTCATTCGTCGGCCAGTTCAATGCGACTCCGCGCTTTTCTCCGGACGGGAAAGAGATCGTGTTTTCATCGTGGCTGGATAATAGTTTTGACCTTTTCAGAATCAGCTCTGATGGCCAGGGACTCTCTCGCTTAACGAAGGATTTTGGCTCTAACGAGGACCCTTCTTACTCCAATGATGGAGAGTTTATAACGTTTACCAGCCAGCGAGTTATCTCTCGAGCACGTGCCGACCAAAATATCTACATAATGGACCGTGACGGAGGTATTTTAGGGGCCATTACCTCTGGATTTGGAAATTGTATAAGTCCTAGGTGGTATAACTTCTAGTAATCACGTGGAACGTGCATTTTTTTCATACAACCGAGCATTTTAGTCTTGTAAAATATTCAGACGCACTGTATTATTTACTGAGTAACGCACAGCAGTTTTAATACTTAAATTGTCCAGGAGTTTTACAATGACTAACTCATCGATCAAAAACCTTACAAACCTAGAAAACCTTTCATCAACTCTTTTTTTAAGCCTAGATGAAGCACACTTCTTTTTATCTCTAAACGTATTCTTCAAAAACCACATGAACGCACAAAAAGTTCAGGTTTATAAAATTCTAGATAACGGTTCATCAGTACTAATGGCAGAAGACGGACAACCAGTATTGAACGGTGCAATCCTTGAAAAAGGTGTTGGCGCTTCTGGATACATCGGTCGCACAAAACGCGGATACTTTTCAAACACAGTAGAAAGAGACCCGGTCTTTACACGTGAAGCAGGATTAGGAGTTAAAGCAGAACTTTGCTTTCCAATCTCAGCTGACGGTGTTGTTCTTGGATCAATTCACTGTCAAATGATGGATGCTTCTAGAGAATTTTCTCGTGAAGATATGACTTTTGGTATGTCAGTATTAACTGAAATCAAGTCACCAATCATGAACATGAAAATGTACCTTACAGCTAAAAACTTAAACGAAACACTACTAAGAACGATCGAACTTAAAGAAAAAGAACTTCAAGAATCTCGTTCAGGTGTAAAAATCCAGGATTCATTTAAAATCCTTGAAAAAGAAATCATCGGTAGATCGGCAAGCATGAAAGACCTTCTAGCTCTTGTTGATAGAATTTGTGACAAAGACATCAATGCATTCGTAATGGGTGAAGCAGCGACAGGAAAAGAAATGATCGCTCGTAGAATTCACTGCAGATCGCACCGTCGTGACAGAGCTTTCGTAACAATCGATTGTTCTACAATGAACGAAACACAACTTGATAAAGAGATGTTCGGTACAGAAAACCATATGGGTATGCTTGAAGTTGCAAACTTCGGAACACTTTTCATCAACTCAATTGAGAAGATGACTCCAGCAATCCAGAACAAACTTATGCAATACCTGACATCAAAAATGGGTATCAAAGCTGAGAGCACAGGATTTTTTAAATCAGACGTAAGAATGATTTCAGCTTCTACAAAAGACTTAATGGAAATGGTTCGTGATAACAAGTTCAGAGAAGATCTTTACTTCGCACTAAGCACTGTAGTGTTAAAAGCTCCAGCACTTCGTGACAGAAAAGAAGACATCGAACTTATGGCAAACTTCTTCCTTAACCAGAATAAAGCGAAAGAAGTTCAGAAGTCTTTTTCACCTTCGGCGATCAAAGCTCTGTCTGAGTTCAACTGGTCAGGAAACGTGAGAGAACTTCAAAACGTAGTAGAACGTGCATTCATCCTTGCAGAAGGATCAATCATCGAAAAACTACACCTTGATCAAAACATCCAGAACGCAGAGTTAGCTGCGATCGTAGTGGCTCCAGTTGCTGTAAAAGCTGCTGACTTCCAACACATCACGCTAGAAGAACTGGAAAAAGGTCACATCATGGGAACTCTTGAAAACCTAGGTGGAAATAAGACGAAAACTGCTAAAGTTCTTGGAATCACAGTTAAGACTCTATACAACAAACTTCACTCTTACGGAGTTGAGTTCGATAAGGAAGCTTAATTGTTTGTAATTGCCTTACTAAAAATGTAAAATAATGAATTGAAATTGGAGGATACTATATGTCAGCACCGCAAACAATCATCGAAACAGAAGTAGTTGCAGAAGGGCCAAAAACTCCGAGAAACTTCAGAACTGCGATCGATATCGAAAATTTTTACCGCTTCGTAAACGACAATGACCTGAGACGTGAAGCGAAGATCATGCTTGAGTTGATTCAACAAAAAGTAATGATCACTGTTAAGAAAAAAAGAAAAGAGTCTAAAGCTCTTTCTAAAAAGAACCTTCACTAATTATTTAATTAATAAACCCAAGGCCATGCATAGATGTGTGGCCTTTTTTTTCCAAAGAAGTTGTACATGAAAGTTACAGCTCCCGCTCCGCAAGCTCAAAAAAATCACGTCATTTACGATCCAATCTACGGCTTCATTAAATTGAACCCGATTGAATATGAAATTATCTCTTCGCCTTTTTATCAGCGTCTTCGCTGGATCAAACAATTGGGATTTTCTTGTTACGTTTTTCCCGGAGCTGAACACTCGCGTTTTCACCACTCGATCGGCGTAATGTTTAATGCTCATAAAATTTTAGAGTCTGTCGGCCGTGCCGTGACTGAAAAAGAATTGATGGACCCGAAGTGTTTAACACCTGAGTGCATCTATCACAAAAGCCTTCGTCTCGCGGCCCTTATGCACGATATGGGAACGTTTCTTTTTTCGCACACTACTGAAGGTGCATACATTGAATACGGCGAAACAACCAAAGCTAAGAATGGTAAAGGCCTTCCTGATGACCATGAAAATCTTGGTGCCTACATTATTAAAAATACCGATTACCCGGGCGGGATCACTCACGTCCTGAAAAAATACGGCATCAGTCCGCAGAGAATTTCTGATTTAGTTAAAGGAGTTGATGAATCAATCCTTGCAAACCAGATTCTTCACTCGGAAGTTGACTGCGACAGAATGGACTACCTTCTTCGTGATGCCCACTATACCGGACTTTCATACGGCTCATACGATCGCGATTATCTTCTTTATCACTTCTCAGTTTCTAGAGTTGAAAATCACGACATCTTAACAATCAGACACAATGCTCTTCACTGCGTGGAAGATTTTTTAACCTCACGTTTTGCATGGTACTCGCAAGTCATTCGCTCTCCCCGTGGAGCAAAATACGATTCAATCGCTGAACGCATTTGTTTTTATCTTTTAGAAAAAGGGTACATGTACAAATACAGTGAACTTCTCGACATGATCGAAAATGATCCGATGAAGTTTTACGGATTCAACGACAACTATTTCATGGGCCTTGTTCATAAACACTATCTAAATGGTGACCTTGATAAAGCTCCAAAGATAAAAGATATGGCAAAAGTTTTACTGCTTGCGGGTGGTGGAAAAGCGATTCGTTGTGATGAATTTAAATCAAGACTCCTGTCTCAGGATGACCCTCAGGCCGTCGAAAAATATCATAGACGTGCTCATACAAAATTTCAGGAGATCGAAGAATTCCTGAAAAAGAAGGGCGGACCGGCCGATTGGATTATTTCAGATATCCCTAAAAAGTCGATCATGTTTGTTAAGTCTCCTAAAAACGTCGCAAAAAACTCGACGGCCAAACAACCTAACGTTTTACTCGACCGTGACCCGGTGAAGATCGCCATGGAAAACGGCGAGGTGAAAATGCTGGCCGAAGTGGAGAATTCCCTGATTTCCAAGCTTTTTAACAGCAATAACTTCATACCGAACGTCTATTGTTCGACTTCGGCCTATGAGCTTCTTCTCGCAGAAGGGGTTATTGACGGAAGTTTTAGTTAAGGCCGGTAAAAAATACCCGACCGCTAAGGTTTACTTTGCAAATTTATATCTAAAAATCTAAATCTAAGTTAAAATTTTAACTAGGGATCCAAGTAAAGGAACCCTCTGGAAATCAGGACGATTTTCGGGAAGACTTAGGAGTTCTTGTCACATGTTTAATCAACAAACAAACTTGAATCAAAAAACTATGAAATCTCCACAAGGACAGAAAGGTCCAATTTTTTATTGTGAAGATGTTTCAGTTCAATTTGACGAAATTATGGCACTTAAAAATGTTCAATTAACAATTGAGCGCGGTGAAATTATTTTCGTGACAGGTGCATCCGGTGCTGGAAAAACGACACTCTTAAAAATTCTTTCAGGTCTACAGGATCCTACTTCAGGAAAAATTATCAGACCTGATTTTTTCTCCAGCAAAAAAAATCTTTTTATCTCAAACGTATTCCAGGACCTTCGTCTCATGGGACGTTATACATGCGAAGAAAATTTAATGTTCGCGTACGACTCTTCGATCTATGCTTCTAAAGCGGAATTCAACCAGGATATGAACGAGCTCGCTCGCATTCTTGGAGTGAAGGACAGACTGCATTTAAAAATCAACGATGCTAACGGAGGTCTTAAACAAAAGATCGCCATCATCAGAGCTCTACTCACGAGACCTGATGTTTTAATCGCTGATGAACCAACAAGCTCTCTTGATATCGACAACACTCGCAGACTTTTTGACGTACTAAATCTTTATAACGTTAAAAGAGGTCTTACAGTTATATGGGCCACTCACAATAAGGAATTCATTAAGAGTTTCACTGGCCGGATTATTCATTTAGACAACGGACGTTTAGTGTATTCGGGGAAATAATGTTTTATCTAGTTCAGTTCTTCAAGATTTTATTTAAGTCACCTGTTCGTGGTTTTTTTCTGTTTTTATTTTCCATCATTTTAGTTTTCTCTATCGGGCAAAAAAACTACCTAGAAGAGCAATTTTCAAGAATGATCCCTGAAAATAAAGCGGGGGATTATTTCTACGCACTTATTTCAACAACTGAATCGTATCAGAACGTCGCACGCCAGATGGGTCAGCTTCCTGGAGTTTATAAAGTTGAAATTCTAAGTGAGACTCAAATCAAAGAAGAAGTTAAAAGTGTTTTAGGATCTCTTCAGGTTGATATGACTGATTCAAAACTGGACCTGAACTATGCCGGTTTAAAAATTGTCTACGGAAAAGAACTTAAGCCTCGGGCGAAAGATTTAATCCGCGACTACCTTACTCACTTAGTGGGTGAAGGAAACATCACTCTGGGTGCTATCAAGGCCAATGATCAGATCGGTGATAAACGTGCGCAGTTTATATCTGTGATCAAGACGTGGGGATACTCACTTTATTTATTTATTATTTTTATTTTCTGGGTTGTTTCACTTTTATCAGTACGAGTGAAAATCGCAGAAGCTTCTTATCTTCTGGAAAACTACCAGAGAAAGCAAAAGGTGGGATTGAAGATGGCCTTGAATGGTCTTACTTTAATTTTTATTCTTTCTGTCGCTTTCACATTTATTCTGGGAATGCCTCAGTTGATCAATCTCGCAGTGGCCCTTGGAATTTTTGTAGTGGGGATTTCTCTTCATGCTAAAAAATACTTCTGGGAGAACCACTAGTCATGAAGTCCATTAGACTGATTGTCATACCATTCATGGTTCTTTGTTCTTCTGTATCTGCACAGTCTGCTGTTGCAGTTCCGAAAGCAAAAGAAGCGTCTGATGATAAGATTAACGTCTTTGACATGAAAAGAAAGATGCAGGATCAGAGCAAACAGATCCAGTCTCTAACTAAAGAAGTGAATAATGTTGAAGTGACTCTGGGACTCAACAATAAAAAATACCTGAAACTCGCTGAAGAGCGCGCGAAGATCGAAGAAAGCTTAACTTCTGCACGTAGAAATGCGGACTTTGATAGTGAATCGCTGAAGAAAAACTACTCGCAGACAAAAACTCTATTGATGGGTGTGCTTCTTAATAAACTTGAGAACACAGAAAACTCATCTGATATGCTCGCTCGTAAAATCATGATCGATAAACTGCAACGACGACTTGCTGATTTAGACGGGATGATGAAAACCAATAAAAATTACCAGAATGATGTTGATTCGCTTTATGCAAAACTGCAGGAGTCGATGTCGACGGAAAAAGAACTTCTTTCTGTCATGGGTGAGCTGGAAGAAAAAAGAAGACAGCTAAGAACGTCTCTTGCTGACCAGACAAAAAACAATGCAGACGCAAAAACAAAATTTGATGAAGAAAAAAATAAGCTGGCAATGAACTCAAAGGCCCAGCAACGTGAGAAGGAGCGCGAGCGTTTAGCTCCAGTTCAGATCACTGAAGAAATTAAAATTCCTTCGCAGCCAGCAGTCACATCTCCGGCCGCAGCGGCGCAAGGACTGGCAAGCGGAGAGTTTTTACCTCCGATTTATTCTTACCAGGGAATGGATTACCAGAAAAAAGGTGTCACGTTTAATTTCCATGGAAAAAATGAAGTACGCGCAACTAAAGCAGGAAAGATCGTTTATACCGGAGCTCTTGCGAACTACGGAAATGTTTTAATGATCGATCACGGTGGCGATACACGTACAGTTCTTCTCGGGCAGTTTGATTACGCTGTTAAAAACGGCGACGCTGTTAAAGACGGCCAGATAGTAGGGTACACCAATCCACGTAATACGAATGGATTGTCGGAAGGGAAGATTTACTTCGAAGTTAGAAAAAATAATTTAGCTCAAAATACATATTTGCTTTTAGATAAGAAATCGCTCGCGAAAAATTCTAACTAAGCAAACTATCCCAAGGAGGGAGTAGTATATGAAGAGAGTACTCTTAAGTCTCTTGCTGTGTTTATCCGTGCACTCGTCTGTCATGGCTGCGGCCGCTACGCCAGCACCAGCAGCGCCCGTGCAGGCAGATGAAGCCGCAAAAAAATCACGTTATGAAAAACTGGAATTATTCAATAAGGTTCTCTATCTTATTGAGTCTCAATACTACCGCGAAGTCAGCACTGAAAAGCTAATAGAAGGTGCTATTAACGGAATGATGAATACACTCGACCCGCATTCAGCATATCTCGACAGTGAAGTCTTTTCTAAAATGCAGGAAGAAACTTCGGGAGAATTTGGCGGACTTGGAATTGAAGTTACACAAAAAGACGGCGTCCTTGTTATCATCACTCCGATTGAAGATTCTCCGGCATGGAAAGCAGGAGTAAAAGCGGGTGATAGAGTTGTTGAAATTAATCACGAGTCTATGGTTGGAGCCACACTTCAGCAGGCCATCGATAAACTTCGCGGAAAAATGAAATCAAAAATTATTCTGGGAATTGTAAGAGAAGGTGTTGATGGAATCACTAATTACGAAATGACAAGAGAAGTAGTTTATCTTAAACCTGTTAAGTATGAACTTCTTCAAAACGGATATGCCTACGTTCGTTTAACTCAGTTCCAGAAAAAATCTGCTGAGTACATTGCAGATGCATTGAAGAAAATGAGAGCAGACCTTAAAAATAAGGCGACATTAAAAGGTGTAGTTCTTGATTTAAGATCAAACCCCGGCGGACTTCTTGATGAAGCGGTCGATGTCTCTTCAATTTTCTTAAAAGACGGAATAGTTGTATCAACTGAAAGCCGCGATCCTAAAAATAAAGAAATTCGTTACGTGAAAAAAACCGGATATAAAGAACTCGATGTTCCACTTGTTGTTTTAATCAATGGATCATCTGCTTCTGCTTCTGAAATTGTTTCGGGTGCTCTTCAGGATTCAAAACGCGCCATTATTATGGGTACACAATCATTTGGAAAAGGTTCAGTACAATCGGTTGCTAAAATCGATGAAACAAGTGGTGTAAAACTTACGATTGCTCAATATATGACACCGAATAACAGAAAAATCCAGGCCGTAGGTATCACACCTGATGTAACAATCAGTGAAGCTGAAGGTGAATGGTATGATGCCAACAAAAAAGAGTCGAGCTTCATCAGAGAAAAGGATTTAAAGAATCACTTAACTGCCACAATCGAAACTACAGAAGAAGCACGCCTTCGCGAAGAGCAGGAATTAAAAGAACGTATTGAACGAACAGCAAGATATAAGGCCTTCAGAGAAAAGAAAAAGCTTGCAGGCAAAAAACCGGAAGCTCCGAAAGAAAAACTTGGCAACGATGATGATGATGATGACAACTCTAAAAAAGTTGATCCTAAAGAAGACTATCAGGTCAATCAGGCGATTAATTATTTAAAAAATATAAGTCTTATTAAGAATTTAAAGTTCTAGGAGTTTTTATGAAAGCGTTACTATTTGGATTCGTCATTTTCTCTTTTATCGCAGCTTCAGCTATGTCCAGCGATCGAAAACCAAATGTCTGTAAAGAAGATGCTTTCAAATTTTGCCCGAAATTTTCTTCGCTTCATGACCTTCCTAAGTGCCTGCGTGCACACGTGAAAGAACTTGGGCCGGAATGTATGGCAGCTATCGAAAAATCGTCGAAAGATGGGATAGAAAAATACAACAGCTGCAAAGCTGATTTAGGAAAATACTGTCAATCAGCTCCCAAAAAACTGGCCTGTTTACAAGAAAATTTCGCAAAACTTACACCAACTTGTCAGTCAAAAATTAAAAAGTAACATCTTAGAGACCAGGGAGGAGACATGCCTCCTTGCGTCTATTTCTCAAATCTAAAAATTTTCAAGACAGTTTAAGTCACTCATTAGATAATGTTCTCGATGAGTTTAGACGTTAAAAAAGTCTCCGAGATCGTTGGAGAAATCAAAAATTTACTTGAGCATGAGTTCGCCAATGTTTCCATTGAAGGTGAGATTACGAACTTGTCTCTTTCTTCATCAGGCCACTGGTATTTCACTTTGTCAGACAAAGATTCTTCTTTAAGTGCGGCCTTGTTTAAAATGGATGCTCTTAGAAATCCTTTGATGAAAACTATTAAAGACGGCGCAAAAGTTATCGTTGTTGGTGACATTAATGTATATCCAAAACGTGGAACGTTTCAGGTCATCGTTAAAAGAATTGTTCCTGTCGGAGTCGGTGACTTAAAAGAGCAATTTGAAAAATTAAAAAGAAAACTAGCGGCCGAAGGTCTCTTTGATATGGAGAGAAAACGTGCTATTCCCCAGATGCCAAAACGTGTAGCTATCATTACAGCACAACGTGGAGCTGCTCTTCAGGACTTTATTAATATTTATAAAAGACGTTCAATCTGGATGGATCTTTTAGTCGTTCCTACATTGGTACAAGGTGATGATGCTCCCAGGGCCATCAGAGCTTCTCTTCATAACGTCATTAAGTATTCACTAGAAGCTGAACCTGCAAAAAAAATTGACCTGATTGTTCTCGCTAGAGGTGGTGGAAGTCTGGAAGATTTGTGGGCCTTCAATGATGAAGGTCTGGCCTATGATATTTTTAACAGCCCAATACCCATCATCAGCGCTATCGGACACGAAGTGGATTTTTCAATTTCTGATTTTGTCGCTGACCTTCGTTCTGAAACTCCTTCAGCTGCGGCCGAAGTGATTACACATCAGCAGACCATGATTAAAGACCGTATGATCTCACTCAAGTCCAGACTGAAGAGTGTGATGACAATTCGGATGGGTCGCTTTGAGGCCCGGTTAAAACGTGCTCATCCTAATGCTATTTTAAATTTATTGTTAAGCCGCGTGGCCACACTTCAACGAAGACTATCTCGAGTGGATATTCAAAAACGACTGCATGAACTGACTAACCTGAATGATTTTTATCTGAACCTCGATGACAATCTTCAGAGAATGCAGCAATTACTAAAAGAAAAAATCAAAGACCTGCGATTCACGATCGATCGTTCACACGATGTTCTAAAAGCCTTGAACCCTAAAAATGTTCTGGAACGCGGATATGGATACCTGGAAACCGAAAAAGGGAAAGTTGTAGGGTCTGCTGCGGAATTTGATAAAATTCCAAAGGCCATTCCGATGAGTCTGCATTTCTTCGATGGTAAACGAAAAGTAAAATCCGATGAAGCCTAAAGTAAAAACAAAAATTCAGTTTATTGTCGATTCCCAATTGATCTCTAGAGATCAATCGGAACTTCTTCTGCGCGTTTTTCAGGAAGAAAAGATTAGAGTTATTTCGAATGCCCAGGACCTCGATGATTTTTCTCCAGGAGTTTTTTTTGTTGAGAAAAAAAACCTGCGTAAGGTCGGACGCTTTAAAAATAAAATCATCGTCCTTCCTGCTACAGACAGTAGTGAGGGTCTTTCTCCGTCGACACTTAACTTTAATTCCTATGAAGAGATCGCTCATTTTATTGAAAAATTCTTTTCAGCAGAAAAACACCTGCAGATTCAGGAACGTTTAAAAGACAGTGAAAGACTTCTCGATGTGATTAAAAATTACCTGGAAGAAATCAGGATTGATTCCAGAGACGAAGAATCCAGAAAAATATTTGAGTCGCTTCTGGATCTTGAAATGCTTCTCCTCCAGGAAGATTCTATAAACCAGTGGAACATTCACTTTAAAAGTTATTTAAAAAAGAATCCCGAGATTCAGAGTATTGTTCTGCTGAAATCAGAAGGGTTATCCCAGGAAGATTTAGTGGTTGATGAAAATTCACTCATCTTTAAACTTCCTCATGAAGATTATTTTTTATTCCTTCGATTTAAAAGTTTTGATGTAAAAAAAGATGCTGAGTTTGTAGACCTGCTTTTATCAACCTGCTTACGAACATTGCAGATCCTCGACCAGAAACTAGTTAAGAGTGATGGTGAAATAGATTTCTGGAAAAAGATTTTTTCCAAAATCCCTTATCCTATGGCCGTTATCTCAAGTCTCGGTGACCTTTTAATTTACAATGAATCTTTTGCAAAAATCGGACTTCTTCCCAAAGAATGTCTGCGCTTTAAAGATTTGGAAAGTACCGAAATTTTTCAGAACTTTTATAAGATCAGAAGAATTGATTTTCCTATTAACCTGATTCAGGTTTCATATTTTGTTTTTTACACAGCAGAAAAAGATCAGATTCAAAAAACTGGAGAGAAAGTTAATAAAAAAGCTTCATCTGTTGATGAACTGGGAATTATTTCGAGCTCGATCGCCCATGAGTTAAATAATCCACTGGCCGGTATTCTTGCGGCACTATCTTTGTTGTCACTTGAAGATGACTGGACTCCTGATGCTCTTTCAGATCTTGAAGATATGAAGAGTGGAGCAAAGAGATGTAAAGAACTGGTAGAAATCTTTTTGGGGTTTTCTAAGTTTTCACCAACGGCCCAGACAAAAATTTCGATTCATGATTCCCTTGATCAGGCGATCAACTTACTTCGTTTCAGAATGATCGAATCAAATTTAAGACTCGAAATGAAATACTCGCCAACACTTGAGAAATTTTCTCACCAGATAAATGCTTCGATCATGTCGATGATTTTTTATCTTATCTGCGGCGAGCTGATGACGGCCTATGCTCATCATCGTTTAATTACCCAGTCTCATCACGGAGTATTGTCCGGAGAAGTCCTGGAGTTTTCGAATCAGATTGTTTTAAAGCTCGATGATGACTTCGAGTATGAAGATAAGATAGCCCAGTCAAAACTGATCCAGCATTTACTTATTTTCGAGAAACTGGAAGTGAATTTCCTGAAACAGGAAATTCGTCTTATTTACCGCTCGTAAAAATTAATTATAAAAATGTATGAGGAAAATCGTACGCGTTCGGATTTTCTGCAATGAATTTTTCAATTTCCACTTGAATATCAGCGTTGGCAATTTTATTATTCTGACGGTTGATCATTAAAAAATCATGATTAGTTTTCAGGTACTGAACCAGAAAGTTGCTGATCATTGCATTCAAGTGGTCACGTTTCATTTTTCCCTGGCCCATTCTTGCACTCTTCGAGTTGATGTACTGAATGAGTTTATTCTGGTGAGTAGGGTAGCGGAAAACCAGCTCAAGTTTCTGGTGTAGCGCGCGAAGTGGATAGATCACATGCTGCTCAGGAATCAGGTGATTCACAATAATAAAGTCAGCAGGCATATCTTCCGCTGTATGATGATCAACAGACTTGTAATCAATTCCGTTAAACTCACAAAGTTTTTTAATTGTTTCAACTTCAAGGGCGTCGCTGATTTTTGAAAAGTACGATGACATTTCAATCAGACCCTGGAAATAAGGGCCGGTTAACTTCAGAGTTAAGATCTCAAAAGGGATATTTCTGATTTTATCAACGATGTATTGTTTTTCATCAACACGGCCGTGTGACGGCATTGAGAATAATACAACCCCTTCAACTCCTTTTAGTGTCACTAAAAACGGTGATGTTAAAGAATTGATCTGCTCGATAATCGGTTCAAGCGGCATATCTTTTTTAAAGTTGATACGATCCAGCTCGAACTTATTTTTCGGATAATATAGACTGTTTACCTTCGAGATTTTTTTGTGAATGAAGATCGAAAGGTATTTTAACAGCAATTCTGCAGATGCCATCGTGTCGTCGAGAGCTCTGTGGGCCTTCTGGTGTTGAAGATTAAAAATTTTACTCATGTAATTCAGGTTAGAACTGAGAAGATTGGGGATCATGTATTTTGTCATCAGGTTCGTACAGATCGATTTATTCAAAAGCTCCGGACGATCCATTCTTCTTAAAACTGAATTAAAGAATGGGACATCAAATGACGTATTGTGGGCCACGAGAATCGAGTCTCCCATGAACTCCAGAATTTCATCAATAACTTCTTCAATAAGTGGTGCATTGGCAACGTCAGCATCTTTAATGCTGGTTAGTTTCTGGATGAATTCGGGAATATGGATTTCGGGACGGATCAGAAAGCTTTTTTGTGCGACAATCTTAAGTTCTTTTATACGAACTAGACCGATCTCGATAATCTTGTCGTGTTGATGATTTCCACCAGTGGTTTCAAGGTCAAATACACAGAATGTAAGTGAATGTAGAAGGTCGTAAGAAGGCGATGCCGGGAGGTTATTCGTAGTCATTTTTATATCCTTAGTCGAACATTCGTTCGATTAGTTGAGATACAAGTATACAAAAAAGCGGCCCGCTCGTAAAGGGTTGTTATTTACCGGAGCTAAATTGTTTTTTAATTGCGATTAAAAAGAGTCATTTCATTGATAATTTCAGGATCTTTTACAATGAAAGCGTTGAACATTTTTCGCACGGCCGCACTCGTGACCCATGGAAAAAATGGTGAATCTTTATGAACACCGATGAAAACATCGACGTGATCAAGTTTAACCGCTCCACCAACATCACCGGCAAAAAAGTAGCCGTCATGAATGATAGTTTCACCGTTATTTAAAAGTATCTTGGTTCCGCGTGCCTCAGGAATATAAAGAACTGTTCCGGTTGGAATAATTGTCGGGTCAGTCGCAAGGGTTCTGTACGGTCTTAAAATAAAGCTACCAGAGCCATTGCCGAATGGAGTTTTAGATAATTTGAATTTTGATTTTCCAAGATTGAAAGTATAAAAGGCAGAGCAGTCATTAGGGAAAAGCTCATTGTCGCCATCGTAATTGAAAGTTTTAATTCTGCCGTCTTCATAATGAATTCTGACTGTCCCTTCCAATGCGGCCTTGCACCATTCTTCCAGAGTGATGTTCGGGCCTAACTCAACGCCGTCTATATCGCGGATCGGGGTCACCCCATACCCATTCAGGACTTCAGGAACATGATAGTTTGTTGCCCAAAGTGAAATGGGTTCACCAAGTTCTGCAATCGGTGCTTCTTTAAAAGTAAATTTATCTTCTGGTTTTTCATTTTGAGCATGAAGGCTGAAAGTTGCGATCAATAAAATAAAAGACCCCCAGATAATGGGAGTCTTAATTTTATGAATTGAAAGTTTCTTCTTCATTGATTAGTTCAGGCCACTTTCGATTGTAGAGAAGTTTGTATCTTCTTCATCACCAAAGCTCTTAAGCGCATCAGTATAGGCATGGAAACCCGGAACTTCG
>JACMNL010000026.1 GCA_014378525.1 Bacteriovorax sp. | reverse complement strand
TTATGATAAGTACGATTTGGAATTACAAGTTTTGCAGCGACCCTCTGTCGTTCGTGATTTATTTTTATTGGTCTTAGTGTTGGTATCATAAACCGCACCTGCAATTAATTAGTTTTTAGAAGTTCCTTCCTCAGCAGCGATGGAGAAGTTTTTAGCTCCTGCCACTTTTGCCATATCCATCAATTCCACAGCACGTCCCAGATTCGAGGCTGTATCACCTTGAAGGATTACCGAGTCAGTCTTCAGTGTTTTTAATTCACTGGCAATTTTTCTAGTGATGTCTTCAGGCAGAGTTGCTTTTCCCTGGATCGCTACTTTTCCGTCTTTACCTAAAGCGATGACTAATATTTCAGCGTCATCTTTTTTATTTGTCAGCGCAGTTTTTGGAAGTTCAATGTCCATTCCAGATTCAATTGCAGCTGTTGAAGAGACCATGAAGATAATTAAAAGAACTAACATAACGTCGATAAGCGGAGTCATGTTAATTTCTGCTACGATATCTTCGCCATCGTCATCGTTTCCTATTTTCATTGACATATATTGCTCCTGAACAAAAAATTATTTTTTAAAACTGATTATCTTTTAAGTGAATTAAACTGGTCTGCCATATCACCTAAATTATTTTTAAACTCTTTCGCTGTCGCTGAAACTCTTACGTTCAGGTAGTTGTAAAACATAACCGCGATAACCGCCACGATTATCCCGGTACCAGTTGCGATAAGTGCTTCTGAAATTGAGACCGCAACAACCGAGAAACCTGCTTTACCAGAAGATCCGATTTGTTTAAACGATTCCATGATCCCCCAAACAGTACCGAACAGACCTACGAAGGGAGCAGATGAAGCGATCGTACCAAGCATCCACATATTCTTTTTAAGTGCAGAGTTAGTTTCATCAAGACGTCTTGCTAAACGTTGTTCATAGTCTTCACGAGAAACTGCTTCATCGAAGATTGCGTAGTGAGCTTTCGCAATAACTTCCGGACAGTTTTTATACAGGTATTCCATTTCGTGCAGTTTTTGTGACTGAACGATTCTGGTTGCTTCACCAAGATAGTGTTTTGAATCTTTATTAAATTTCATCAGGAACAGGATTTTGTGGATTGTGATTACCCAGATTGCAACCGAGAATGCCATAAGAGGCCACATGATAAATCCACCCTGTTTGAAAATCGTAATAAACTGCATACGTACTCCTTTTAGACATAGTCACTAGAACATGTGCTCTAGATTTGTTGATAAATTTTTTATGTAGTTTTACTTCTTTTCAGAAATGGACGAGGGAATTAGCGACAGAGAGAGAGAAATCTTATTTAACTTTATTTTCTTTAACAGTTTCTTTCGGCATATCTTTTATTTTTTGATTAACTTCATCCAGAATTAACTCATTTCTCTGGTTGTACTCACTCGCATAAAGTCTGTGTTCAAGAATCGTTTTAGCTTCCACCAGACGGTTCTTTTTCATCAGGTTGTATGCGTACAATCCTACAATGTCAGCGCGGTTTAAATAGTCGTGCTGGATGCGGGTAATATATTTATAAGAGCTGTCCAGGTCATTTTGTTTAAAGTAGGCAAGTGAGAGCGAGTAAAGGACGTCGATATCTTCGCCGTTTTTCGCTTCAAGCTTCTTTAAAATCTCCAGCGCCTTTCCACTCTCGTTAAATTCAATATACAGCTGGGCCATGTTGAAGTCCGGTGTGAAAAAAATAGGAACGATAGTGTTCGCTTTTTTAAAAGCATCAAACGCTTCGTTGTAACGTTTAAACGTAAGGTGAATCAGTCCAAGGTTATTGGAGATCACTGCTTCCGCCAGTCTTTTATCGGCGTCAGTAAAATCCTTATTGCTTGATCTGGTTGCTTCCATTCCCAGTTCATAATAAAAAATCGCTTTCGGGTAATCTTTCGTAAGAGTGTTGCAGGTCCCTAAAGCGTTCCAGTAAAATGGATTCGTTTTATTTTGCTGCATCTTCTCTTCTAAAAGCCCCATCCCTTTTGTGATCTTGTCCTGATGACAGGCAACCAGCGCCAGAGTGATAAAATCGCGTTTAGGCGACTCCATCGCTTGCAGACGGTTACTGTTGTATCTCATGAAGGACTCTTCACTCAAAAGGTCATATTGATCTTTTTGAATCGTATTATTAAAACTTGGTCCACCAGCACAGCTTGTCGCTAAAAAAGCAATTGCGACCGATGTTGAAAGTTTTTTAATCATATTTTTTTTCATACTCATTATTGTCCTGCTACCACTCTATTATTTCCATTTTTGCCAACGTCTAAAGTGTTCGAGAAAAGTATTGCTGAGTGAAAATTAAGTGCGTTTTCAAGTGATTTATTTTTGTCTTGATCGAATATAACATTTTTTTGAACTTCGAAAAAATAATTATTTTTCTCTAAAAATGCCATTTTTTCACGATCAACTTGCAACCCTTTAGACAGGAGCGACTCAGTAATTTGGCGCATTCCTGACTTAAACCCCTCTAAATAACGGTCGTCGACGCCTTTTGGGATGTAATTTCTAACCGTTTTTACAAGTGAAAAGTATGGTTTTGCCAGAACGTTTCTGATCATGATGACTTCTTCAGTTCCAGAGGACTTTGACAGGGCAATGGCCTCGTTATTAAGCTCACCGATGATCGCAAAATACTGCTCTAATTCCTGGTTAAATTTCTCTTCATTGAATTTCTCCTCTGAAGTGAAGATAAACTTCATGTCGTTAATCTTTTTCACGAAATCTTCAACATTCTGGTGTTGAGCGATGATAGCTGTTAAATCCATTGTCGACTGAAGAGAAACAAGGTCTTTTTTAGTCGCTTCAGGGTTCTGATAAAATTTATACTTCATGTATTTTTCCATCATTTTCTGAAGGCCGATGTTTGTAGAATTAGCTTTGAAATAAGTGATCGCGTCCTGGTATCTGTCAGCGAAAATCAGGCGCTCCATGTTTTCTGTCTGTGTTCTTGAAATCAATTTTTCAGACAGATCACATTTTTTAAATTCTTCTTCAACTTTGATCAGGTTTGATACGTTCATTTTATGAATGATCGTGTTCTCGTTAATTAACTGGTAAAAGTCTTCTTTGTTTTTATAAAGTTCTTTACAAAAACGACGTGCAGTTAAAAGTGCCACTTCATTTGAGATTTCGAAGTTCTGAAGCAGTCTGTAACCTTTTGCCAGGACGAATAGAGAACCAGTAACTTTAACCAGGTCTTTGTCTTCGTAAAGGTCTAAGCTTTTCTTTAGCCACTTGTATGATTCTTTTGTCTTATTCTGCTCAAGTGACAGGGCCGCGATTGCATAAGCTGCTTCAGCTTTTGTTCTTTTTGGATATTGTTTTGAATCGTAGATTGACTCATATCCTTTCATCGCTTCTTTTAACTGTCCTTTTTTCTCAAGGGCCTGGTACTTGTTGAATAATAATCCACCAAGAACTGCGATTGAGTTTTCGATATAATCTTTATTAAAGTTCAGGTAACCTTTTTCAATTTTACCGATCCAGAAAGCCAGCTTATCCGTATTTTTTTCCTTGATGTATGAATCAAGAATTTGCGTCAACATCTCGCGATGAATCTTGTCATCACCCTGGTAGTTTAATTTATAAACCATTAGAGTGTTAACAGCTTTTTTGATTCTGTTAAGCTCGAAGTACTTGTTGAAAAGTTTCTGGTAAATCGCCTGAGACTTGTCTGACTTAGGGTAGAAGATAACAAAGTTCTTGAAAGCAAAGATGGTATATTCGTTTTCTTTAGCTTTCGGAAGTTTTGCGTATTCCATGGTAGACAACATCGCGTCCAGAGATTTCCTGGTCGGCTCTCCGCCGTCTTTTGTCAGTTTCGAGTTCATTACTGAACGTACATAATACTTCAAAGCAGTCTGGTAGTCCTGAGTTGAAAGGGCCGTTTCACCCTGATAATAACGGTAAAGTTTTTTATTAGGTTTATCCAGACTTGAAAGAATATCAAAGTATCTCATGATTTTTTTATAGTCTTCTTTGTTATAAACAACAGGGTCTTTTGATTTGTCTTTGATTAAATTAATCTGCATAAATCCTGAAACTTCTTTAATCTTGTTCTGTGCCATGAATAAATCGTCTTTATCCAGTTTGTTTTTCTTGTGAAGTTCAAGAATAGCGTTAGCTGTTGTGAAGTACTCGTCATCTTTTTTACTTTCACGGTAAACATCTAACTGAGTCAGACGAACTTTCATTTCGCCGCTAGCATCTTTTCTTTTTTTAGTATCTTTTAAAGCGGCCTTTAAGATTTCATCAGTAATGTTAAAGTTACTTTTGTTCATTGAAGAAAGAGCAAGACTTAAAAGGTGTGGAGAAGAGGGATTTGTGTTGGCCTCATAGAATTCAATCCCTTCATATGGAACGTCAGCTTGAACGAAGAAAATTCCGATCGCCGTTAAGACCTGTTCCTGCATAGAAACGTATTTTTTATTTTTTGTTGATTCAAAAGAAAGTTTCATCAGCTCAAGTGCTTTTTTGAAATTTCTTTCTTTCAGATGACACCATGCCGCATTGTATAAATGCTTTCCGTGCCATTCGTCTTCGTTGTTTTTAAGAACGTCATTATAATAAGCAACGGCATCGTGGTAACGTTTATTGTTGTAATAAAATTCTGCCAGCGCAGTTTTAGCATTGTACATAGTTTTAGATTCTGAAGTACTTGCTGCAATTGCTGACTTTAAAAATCTTTCTGTATCTGAACTTGTTCCGTAGTCACGAGAATTGATCGCAAGAGCATAATAGATTTCAGAGATACGTGCGTATTTTGGGTATTGAGTGATTAAGTTTAAAGCATAGTTCTGTGCTGTTTTATATTGTTCCTGAGAGGCCTTGAAAAAAGATTCTTTACCATGTTTTTGTACTGCTATCGGATCGGCCTTAAGTAAATTAAGGTTTTCTTTTTCTTTAATCAGTTTAATTTTTTCCGAATATAATTCGAACAGACGGTGCTTAAGCTCCGGGCCTGAGTATGTATTGCCTTTGATAGTTTTTATTTCACTATCAATTAAAACCATCAGTTTTTTCCAGCGTTCCTGGTCAAAACCCTGAGTGGCAGCAGGATCAACTTTATCTGCAGCAAGAGATAGATTCGCTGTTAAAAGTATGATTAAAAGTAGGAGTTTTTTCATTAGAACCTCAGCAGGATGACAACAGTGTTTGAGTAGTATTAATTAACGTAAGTTTTCTATTTCTCTTCTGTTTTCGAAGTCGAAATTGTTTTTTTCCAGAAGTGATCTCTTGAAGCTTTGACGTTCACGTTCGTTAACAGTCAAATCTCCCGGCGCCATGATCTGTCCTTTAATTTCCAGACTTCCCAGGTCGATCACTTCATATTCTTTATATTTGTAGATAACATTCTTTTTTTCTTCCTGCGCATGGGCAGATATTGAAACAAGTGCAGCAATGATGATTAATATTTTCATACGAGTCCCCAAATTATTTTTTAGCTACTGAAGTATCCTTACAAGCTGATTGAAGACCAAATGAATAGTCACCAAGTTCGTCTGCCCAGAAAGATCCGTTGAAATCAAAATAGTACTGGCTTGTTTTTCTCTTAACATTTACATCTGATCCACGGTTACGGTCAGTCGCTGCAAGAGCCTTAGCGTTGTAGATCTCGTCACGTTTTTTTGATAACAGTTCCAGTTTCAGGTTGAACATAGAAAAGCTGTGTTTGTGAATCTCGTTAATGAAAGTAAAGATCTCTTTTTTAATGTAAAAATTTATCTTCGCACTGATAAAGCTGATTGTTGAATCAAGGTTGCCTTCAAGAGTTTGCGTAAAATCGTTTTTGTTTTTTAATCTTTTTAGTAACTGAAGTTCATCTTTTGCAGCTTTAAGTGAAGCTAGGTCGAGGTTGAACTTAACCTGTTTTCTCGTCTGAGTGATCAGGTTTCTGATGAACGGGTTTAAGTTACCACGTGCTTCCGGGTCAGCATAATAAAGATCAAGGAAATAAGTGTTAGATGCTTTGTTCTTTCCTAAAATTTCTTTTAGGGCCTGAGCTTTAGGTTGATACACATCATAGAAGTGGTCAACAACTTTAAGCGAGTCATCCCAAAGACAAAGGTTGTAGTATGATAGTGCCATTAAAACTTCTGCTTCAGGAAAGAAATAACTTTCAAGCAGGGGAGACTTGTATGTAGTCGTTAAACCAAGCGCACGGTTATAATCTTTTAAATAATAATGTGCCCAGGCCTGGTCCATCAAAATGTACGGCCACTTGTATGAACGTTTGTCGATCTGTTCATAAGTCTCAAGTGCTTCAGAGTATTTTTTCTCTTCAATTTTTACGCGAGCAGTTCTGATGATACAAGTTTCTTTAAGGTAATCGTAGTAACGCTTAAGTTTTTCACCTTTAGAGCTTTCTTCAAGGGCAGAAGATTTTTTGATACAAGCTTCATAAAGATTGTTTGCTTCGATGTTTTTTCTTTCAAGGTTTCTGATTGTCCCTTTGATTAAAGCTGCTTCAGCCGAAAACTGGTGAGTCTCCGGGATCCTAGAGAGAATTTCGTAAGCTTTAGCGTTTTGTTCTTTATTAAAAAGTCTTGTTCCAAGAATCAAGGAAATTGAAGGGATGTTAAAACCTTCAAGTCTTTTTTCATCAAGGTTCAATACTGCCATTGTACCAGTCTTGATAACCAGAGTTTCAATGTCAGCTTCAAGCTCTGCATCGATTTCATTATTTGTTTCCAGATAATTATTGATGTAGGGGATAGCGCTGAAATAGTACTGGCCTTCAATTAACTCGTGAGCAATTTTTTTGTCGCGGGTCTTTGACTTATCTTTCTGATAAAGTTCGTACGCACCTTTCGCTGAAGCAGAAGCTTCAAACGATGTGCTCAGAAGAACTATTAGTATTGCTATATATTTCATATAAATCCTCGATTTGTGAATTAGAACGACACACCAACTGTAACTATTGCATCTGTATTAGTTCTCATCTTCGAAGCAGGCGCTCCTCCGTTGATTGTAGGGCCAGGTGCCTTGTAGTTGTTCATGATCACATCGAGACCAACATGAATATTTTTTGTAGCGTGAAAGCTAAGACCTGTTTTCGCGATCACTGAAGTATACTTTTCATTAGAATAAGTGTTGGCCGAAAGCGGATTTGCTACTGAAAGCGCATTCGATTTCGTGTTCATTTTTCCCAACCCTAATCCGAATGACCAGTCAAAGTAGAAAATTTTATTGAAAGTGTTAATCTTCCCGTAGAAAGGTGACCACTTTGCAATTAAACCGTAGTTACTTTCAGTTGATCTGATAAATGGAATTGATCCGTTCAATCTTTTTAGGTTTGCCAGAGCATCATTGTCTGAGTTGCTGTACTTCGTGTACAGACCTTCAACGGCCCACTCTTCAGTTAAGTAATAACCAAAGTTAGTGTGGAACAAAGAGGTATCCTGGAAAGTCGAAGTTAGTCCTGTCCCGTAACCAACGTTAAGGTAAACAGTGTTAGCTTTCTTGTGAACTTTGTTTTGAAGTACGTAAACTTTTTTATCCGGGTCAAGCCACATAAAATCGTATAAGTCCTTCTCGTCGGCCTTAAGCGCAGGTGCGCTTAAGGTTAACGATACTAGAGCAAGGCAGAAAATATTTTTGTAATTAATTCCTTTCATTAAATAGCTCCTAATACTGTCGCTTTAACTTTGTAGCGAACTTCAACTTTAGATCCTTCAACAGGTACTGCATTAGCATTGAACTTAACAGTTCTCTGAGCTGCATCGAAAACGAATCCCGATGAAACTTTGATACTGTTAACGTAAACATCAACTTGGTCATTGTAAGGAGATTCAGAAAGAGCGAAACTATCGATTAGGTTTACAATTTTTCCACCCATATTTAAAAGCGTAGAAGCGAAGTCACTATGGATGTCTGTTGTTGTACCAGCAGTTTCGTTAGAAACCTGAAGGTATCTGTTACCGATTGTTTCCCACGAATTTGACGGGTTCTTTTTAATTGTCACGATAGAGTATGCTTTGATCAACCCTTTGTTAGCTTTTAGTGCCAGAAGTTTTGTCATATACTCGCTTACTTTTTTCTCAGACTGATCTTCTTCATCTGAAATATAAACGATTGCCAGGTAAGCATCTGGTCTTAAAAAACTTGAAGCGTAACGGTCGAAGAAGCTAGTAGATGTTTTTAATCCTTGTTCAACACCAGAACCAGCTGTTCCTACTTTAATCCATTTTTCAAAGTTCTGGATGAAAGCAGTTCTATTACCTTTCGCAGAAGCTGCAGTTAGTTTTGCACTGTCACCAACCATTTTACCATTTCTAGTAGATGTTCCGTCAGTTGTCGTGATGGCCATTTTAAAATCTACATCATTTGCTATAAACTGATTAATGAACAAATTGAAATTTTTTGCAATTGCATCCTGCTTATCGGCCATAGATCCAGAGTCATCAACCATCCATAGGATGTCGACTGCCGCATTTTTAGAAACACTTTGTGTAAAAGTTTCTACGCGGTCATTTAAAATTGCAGACGGAGGAGTCACAACAGGAGGAGTAACAACTACTGGTGGTGTAACAACAACCACTGGAGGAGTTACGACAACAGGAGGTTCAACTACAACAACTGGAGGAGTAACCACTGGAGGGTTCACAACTACAACCGGAGGAGTGACAACTGGAGGTGTAACAACTACTGGAGGATCAACTACAACAACAGGAGGTGTAACAACAACTGGTGGAGTTACAACCGGAGGATTAACGACAACCACTGGCGGAATTACCACAGGAGTTGTAGGGTCAACGACAATGATCGGTGTAGTTGGAGTAGTGCTGCCACCACCATCACCAGGAACAAGACCGCCACCATCGCCGCCAGTTGTTCCAGTACCGGTACCAGTACCGCCGGTCCCTGTTCCCACTTCTGAGATACCTTGTTTTTCGTAGAATTCACTTTGTTTACAAGCACCGAACATAACCAGGACCAGGACCAGAAGTAATTGCTTACTTCCTTTCGAAAAAATTAAATGCATGAACGTCCCCATCAACGTCAAAGATTTTCTCTTTTAACGAAACAACGATTTTGATCTCAACCAACGTACAACATCAAGTGACGAACAACTTCAAAATCGGAGGATATTAGGTAAGGTTGATTATATAGATTTAAGTCTTGAATATTTATCAAGCTAAAGCTAAATCCAACATTAACCGATAAAAATACATCAATATTCACCACTTATTTGTGCAAATTTTTTTAAAAAGCGTGATAAAATTGATTTAAGCAATTTCCGAAAAAGTGCCACTTACAGTGGTCACCATAAAATTGCAGAGCTAAAACAGCATTTTACAGGAGTTCTTTTTATGTGCCTTATCTGTGTTGAATACAATAAAAAGCGCATGACTCGCGAAGAGATGAGAAAAGCTTTACCAGAGATGGTGATGTTTGCTAAAACTGAAGAAGAGAAGAATCACTTTAAAAAACTTCAGGTTTTAGGCGATTCAATGGACGAAAAATCATTGGAAGAATTTGCAAATGACTACACCAGCAATCTCGGGAAAAAAACTCGCTGATCTAAACTTCACGAACCGTCTTTTTAATACTGCTCCTTTTCTTTTTGTGAAGGTCACACCCGAGCCTTTAACTAATCCGAAAATTCTTCACGTAAATCACGAATTACTAAATCGTTTGAATATTGATGAAAACCTGATCACCAATCCATCTTTTCTAAGATTCTTAAATGGCGACCTCGATTTTGAAGGTCTTTTTTTCGGCGCAAGTTTTTACTCCGGCCATCAGTTCGGTCACTACGTTCCACGTTTAGGGGACGGCCGTGCAGTGACAGTTGCTGAAGTAGAAACTGATGATGAAAAACATTTTGAGTTGCAGTTAAAGGGTTCAGGACTCACTCCATTTTCCAGAATGGGTGATGGCAAGGCCGTGGTTCGCTCAAGTATCAGAGAGTACCTTGCAAGCGCTCACCTAAAAGCTTTAAACATACCGACGACAGAGGCAATGGCCATCATCAGTGGTGAAGATAAAGTTTATAGAGAAGAAATTGAAAACGGCTCAATGGTCATGCGGGTAGCAGAAAGTTTTCTGCGCTTCGGACATTTCCAGTATTACGCCCATACTAATCAGCCTGAGGAATTAAAAGTACTGGTGAATTTTGTCGTTGATCATTACTTTACACATTTTAAAGATCATCCGAATTCAAATGTTCTTTTTTATCAGGAAGTAGTAAAACGTACGGCCAGGCTTTTTGCCCGGTGGCAGGCTGCAGGTTTTTGTCACGGAGTTTTGAATACAGATAATTTATCGATTCTGGGTCTGACACTTGATTACGGGCCTTATGGTTTTATCGAAAACTTTGACCAGGATTTTATCTGTAATCATTCAGACCATGAAGGAAGATACAGTTTGGGCAATCAGCCTGGTATTGGAATGTGGAATTTAAAAATGCTGGGTGAAGCATTAAAAGATCTGATCAGTGATGAAGATAAAGAGAGAACACTTAATACATATCCTCAAATTTTTTCGGTTGAGTATACGAGACTACTTTTAGAAAAATGCGGCCTTTATAAAAATTTTAAGAGCGATGAAGATTTTCTTCGCGGCCTGCTGAACATGCTGGTTGTAACGAAAGTAGATTACACTCAGTTTTTCAGGTCACTTTCAACTTACACAAGCGGAACTCCGTTGAAAAATATAGTTGTAAGTCCTGAACTCACAACATGGCTCGATCAATATGAAACCAGACTTGCTGTTGAAGAAATAAGTGTTGAAGATCGCCACAATAAGATGCTGGCCGTAAACCCGAAATTTATTTTAAGAAATTACGTCGCACAAATTGCTATCGATGACCCGACGGTTCTGGAAAACATGTTCAAAGTTCTCACTAATCCTTTCGAAGAATGGAGTGAGTTTGAGGAGTGGGCAGGCCCTGCACCGGTTAGATACAGAAATCTTTCGGTGAGCTGTTCTTCATAAAAAGAAAAGAAGTAAAAGGAGTTACCATGAAAGTTTTAGTTTTTGGTTATTCAGATAGTACGGACCGATATTCAAATATTGCGACCAACCTGCTTAATGACTACAAACACGAGGTCATCACCATCAATCCGCGAATTGAAGCTGAGCTTTCCCGCATCAACACAGAGTACGATACACTGACTCTCTATGTGAACCCACAGATCGGGGACAAGTTTGCAGACATTCTATTGAAGTCAAAACCAAAACGCGTGATCTTCAATCCGGGAACAGAGAACAGCAATCTACAAAAAAAATTCGAGTCCATCGGTGCCGAAGTCGTCATTGGATGTACGCTGGTTATGCTGAGAACAAACCAATTCTAACTTTGCTATAACCGAGTATTATGCTTTATACCTTGCCCTACACACAGTTTCGCTTTTTAATTAAAGGTGAGTGATTTTCAAGGTGAGGAATATGAAAGCTGGTACCCTTTTAATTTGCATAATTTTAGCAAGCGCACCTGCGTGGCCGCAGTCTAAAACAAAAAAAGAATTTCATCCCAACAAAGAAGTCCGCCATACGATGAATACCATCTCAGGAACCATTCGTGAGCTTGGACCCTATATAGCTTCTGAGCAGGAATTTACAAAAGATAAAAACAAAAAACAAATTTCAAAATCACTCAGTGACCTCACCGAACTTTTTAAGAATCTCAAAACTCACCCCATCATCAATACAATGGGTTTGTCTCTCAATCAAACGGTCATGACCGAACAACTTCAGCAGACCGTAAATCTTTTTAATAACGATAAAAGATCTCAGGCCCGGGCGAAATTTAATGCGGCCTTAAATTTATGCATTGGTTGCCACGCTCAATCACCGGGACAATCGCTGCCAAAATTATTTGAAGATAAAGACATCGCCAAAATGAAGCTTTCAGGTTTTGATCTGGCAGAGCTGTATTTCATTTCACGCGACTATGATAAAGCAATGGAGCTTTACGATCAGTTCCTGATGAAATCAAAAAAATCGGATGATGATGAATTTATCTATAAAGCTCTGGAGCGCGAACTGATTTATTATGTGCGTATCAGGAAAGATTTTTCATTGGGAAAAATGCAATTTGATAAATACCTGAGTGCCAAAATCTTCAATGAAAAGATTGCTGAAGAGGTGACAGGGTGGAGAAGAGCACTGGCCGGAAAAAACCTATGGGAAGGATTTAATCCCGAGACTACGAAAGAAGAGCAGATGTTAAAGTTCATGAAAGGCCTTAATGCTGATGAAGAAGGCGGCCCGATATTTACAGTTTCAAACACATCAGAAGTTTACGATTTAAATCTTTCGACCATCCTTATGTATTATTACAACTCTCACCCTGAGACAAAACAAGGTGCTAAGATTTTATACTGGCTGGCGATTTTAGATAAACGCGTGAACGACGATTTATTTTTTTCACTAGGGGATTATTATCTCTTATCGTGCATGGAAAAATACAGCAAAGACCCTGTCGCAAAAGATTGTTATGATGCTTATGAAGAAGACATGGCCATCAATTACATTACAAAAGAAAAAAGTGTTTTCCCACCGGAAATTATTAACCGCTTAAATGGCCTTAAAAAACTAATTAACTATACGGATGCTGACTAATGAAAAAAATCTTTTTTATCCTGTTCATGATCACAATTTCGTCCGTAAGTGCGGAAACCAGTAAATCCGAGACGCAAAGTAAATCTGAAGCAAAAGATATCATGGATGGAGTTTATGGAGCATTCATCAAAATAATTCCTTACGTTTACTCTGATGAAAAAAAACTGGAAAATTTAAAGACAGATGCTAACCAGAAAAACGGCCTGCTTAAAAACCTAACTGACATTTCCGGATTTTTTAAAACCGCCCGTCACGTGGAGTATTTTCAAAGACCAGGATTCCGCCCTAGCCTTGATACCATTAACAAACACATTGAGGAAACAATCAGCGCCGTAAAAAATAACAATTATATTTTCGCTCAAAAACGAATGAAGGCCCTGACTTCACTTTGCATCTCATGCCACTCTCAGTTGTCTGAGACAGCAACTGAAAATGCATTCGGAAATGCCATTTCAAAAGCAAAAAAGGAAAATTTCGAATCTGATTATGCCTACGGAAATTATTTATTTTTAGTAAGACGTTTCACTGAATCAGAAAAATTTTTTGACCAGGCCGCCATGGAGGCCCTTAAAACCGGCAATGATCAGGAATTGTATTCTTCATTGAGAAGAATGATTTCCATTCATACGAAAATTAATTTTGACCCGAAACTAGCACTGGCCTTTGTTGAAAAATACCAGGCCAATAAAGTTCTGCCGATAATGGCACAGGACCAGTTAATAATCTGGAGCAAGTCACTTAAAAAATGGATGACGTTCAGGCCGAAAAAAATTAAATCCATCGATTCTTTTATCCTGCAGTACCTAAAGCCACTTGAAGTGAATAAAGATAAAATTGCTTCAGGTGAAAATGACATTACACTTCTCATTTCTTCAGGAGTGTTGTCGAAGTATTTAAACGACAATCCAAAAAGTAAAAATGTACCGGAAATTTTATACTGGCTTTCAATGGCCGAACGACGTCTGAGTAACTCTTTTTTCTTTTCTCTAAGCGATCTTTACTTAAAAGACTGTGTGCGGCTATATCCAAAATCGACTTATGCTAAAAAATGTTATCAGGAATACGCTGATAATATCGAGTTCGGGTACAGCGGGTCCGCAGGAACGGATATTCCTGCAGAAGAAAAACAAGAGCTTGATGCTTTGAAAGGGGCCTTGAAGTAAGTTTTTCTTGAAGTTTAACTCTTCCCTCATTAAAATGAAAAAAACACATTAGTTAGAAGGATTATCATGAGCGAAGCGACGACAGAAACTCACCACGCAGAAGCAGCACCGGCACCTGAGCTACCTAAAGAGCCTACGGTTAATGCTGACGGAGTGAAGATTTACCCGACGTCATTCATTCCTTCAAAAGCTCACATGGATCATTCAAGAATTCCAACTGAGAAGATGGAAGGGCTAACGATTGAAGTTATCCACGTTATCATTTTCTTTGTTCTTACGATCGGACTTTTCTACAGCATGTGGAAAAAACCAGACGTCAGATAATATCAAATTATTTTTTAGACTTTAGCGCAGTTTTTAGCAGCATCTAATGCAGCTTCGATGACCTCTTTCATTTTTTCAGGTGTAACTTTAGCGTCGTTTAAGAGTTCAAGAAACTTCACGCGGTTTTTCTCGCCAACTTTTGCCAGAGCGAGCAGGAAAGCATCTATTTTTTCCATACCCTTATCACCCAGAACTTTCGCAATATCTTTTAGTCTTCTTGCAGTCGCAGTTTCAGAAAGATATTTAAGAATTTTTGCCGCTGCTTTTATCTGATCAGGCGAAACTTTGGCATCAGTGGCCTTAACGATGTTAAATAAACTTCCGACGGTCGCTAAGTTCAGCCCGGTATTAAGCAGCGCCATTCCGGCAGAGAACCTGGCATCCTTAAATTCTACCAGCGCGTTTTTTGCTTCCATAACAGCAGCAGCATCTGCATTTTGGGTAAGGTACGCGGTCTCAAGTCTGTTCATGTCCTGATAGGCATCGTAAGACTTTTTAGAGTAGTAAGAAAGATTAGTGAGCTCCATCGCAGTTCCTGCAAGCGCACTGTAACCCAGAATAGATCCACCAATCGTTCCGGCCGCAACTCCCGCAGTAAGTGACCCGGTAATCAAATAAGCACCCGCTACGGTTCCTACACCGGTTAAAAGCAGGGCACCTCCGAGAACCGCTGCTCCTACAGTAAAATATTTATCCATGTTGGCATCGTCGACATCGTTTTTATTGATGTTGTTGATGGCATCACACATAAGGCCCGCGTACTCAGGATTTTTTAAAACAACCTGGCCCGCTGCAAATGGATTTATTTTTACGAGGTCATTTATGTCACTGTCACGTGAAAGAAGTTTGCCTTTGCTTTTATCTTTTGTGGCATAGGCCGCCATATCAAGCGTGTCTTTTACCTGGTCCATCATTTTACTTTCGACTTCGACGATGGATTTTTTAACATCGTCCAGTTTAATTTTTTTATGCTGGGTGAACTGAAATCGCGAAGCCTTTCTTTTTTTTTCTGTATCGTCCGAATTAAACCGTTTGATACTTCCGGCCTCGTCTTTCATTGTTTTTGTGAGGAGAAGCGATCCCGCATCCTTTGAAACTTCGACCATGTACTGGTTTACGTATTTATCAAAATCTCTTTTTGTATTTTCATTGTTCATATCTGCAGAATCGTAAATATAACCGATGTCTTTCGTCACAGTAATTTTAGATAATGATGTATTGAGGCGGTCGATGGCCGAGTTCAGAGAAGCCGTTGCTTTTTCCGGAGTAAATTTTTCATTTTTTTGTGTCTTCGAAAAATCAATCAGGTCTTGTGCGAGTTTAGTTCTGAATTTTGGATCCATACCTGAGCATACATCGTTCGAAAAAACCGGACCGCGAGCAGTTTTGGTTTTTTGTACACACACATCATTCATCAGATCGTTTAACTCCGGCTGAGTCAGGTAACCTCGATTCATAAAATCCGGTTTAAATTTCTGCTTGAATGCCAGAAGTGATTTTGCAGTATTCGTCATGATCTGTTTTGTTAACTGATTCTGGAAATCAGGTTTCACCATCGCTTTCATTGCCTTCATAACGCCGTTGTTGAAATCGAGATAGTTTTGATTCGGACTGGCGTTTGGAGCAAAACAGGGAAGAGCAGCGTCTTCAATTTTTGTCATGCTTTGAAAACTGGATTCAAGAATACGCTCGTTCAGTTTTCTTTTTGAGTTTTTATCTTTTACACATTTTTCGAAATGATCTTTCACCGCTAAAAAATTTCTCAGCATCTTCTGGTGTTTTTGAAGTTCCATTCCATCTGGAGAGTTTAAAAAGTTTTTATTTTTCGGATCACTCATCATTTTGAAAGTAACGTCCGCTAATTCCTTTCCATGTTTCGTCACCATCTCAAAACTTCCGACACCAGATATTATTTCTCTGTGCGCAGTTAAAATGGGAAGCATAGGAGAGGTTTCAGACGAAGCAAAACTTGACGTTGGAAACGCCAGAGACAAGCACAGGATAGTTATAAGAATTTGCTTTAGTATCATGCCTAGTACTGATCGGATTATTCCTTGAATTCCTCGAGGGCAAATGCTATAAAAAACACATGAGTGAAACACCAAAAAAGCCTAATAAAAATGACCCCTTAACTCTTCTTATGAAGGAGTCAGACGCTTACAATCACCTCGACCAGATCGAAAAGTATGTCGAAGGCGGCGTCGACCTGTCGGTTTTACCCGTGCAGCCGGTTTATTTAGCTCTGAGAAAACTACCTCTCGACAAGGTGGCCGAGTACCTTCCAAAATTTTCTAAAGAGCAGCGTGAAGTGTTTATGGACATCGATCTCTGGCAAAAAGATGACATTGATGTTGAGCATTTTACCTACTGGCTTCAGGCCTACTCGATGGTTGAATCGGATGAAGTGAAAACAGATTTCGTCACATCAGAACAATTTTTATTATTTTTAAAAAGTAGATTCAATGTCTGGACCTTCGATGCAGAAGATCCAAACTATCCCGACCACGACAATTATTTTTTAACTGACGACAACATGTTACTTCTGGAATTTGATGAAAACTTTCCTTACGTCGATGAAGCACGCTCTCTGATCCGCCATTTATATTATGAATGGGGAGTGGAAAACGCTTACACGTTTTTATTCAAGATGGTTTCTGATTCATTCCTTATTTTACAGGAAGAGCAGTACCAGCTTAGAAAAGAGCGCATGAGAGATTATGGATTTGTCGATTACATGGACGCACTGGAAACAGAAAACCCGTTTATCAATATTGATTTCTTAAATCTTTTCATCAAGAAAAAAACTCCTGCGACGGGCGGAATTGATGAAGTGGCGAAAAACCAGAACCTGCACAATTCTTCACTTGTAGCTTTCAAGGATCACTTTAAAAAAGTTATCGATGAGCTACTAAAAGTTTCTGATCAAAAGCGCGCAGACTTTTTACAATTCAATTTCGTAAGACTTATAAATGCCCGTCTTGAATCACAAGGCTCTTTGAAAAAAGGCTCGATTGCAATGACGAGAACCGGAGCACAGACTAAAAATTTAGTTCTTCTTGGTTTCAATTATATTAAAGGCACTGATTTTTTAACTGATATTCCTGAAGAAGGAATTTTTACACTTTTTAGTTTCAGCGATCTATATAAAATCGGAAACTCACTGGTAAAATTCAATCTGAAAGACCTAAAAAAAGCTCTTACTGCCAGTGAATTCGACGGGGACAGAGAAAAATTTTTAGGTGATTACTGGAATGATTTTTTAGACAACTCATTCGACACTCCTACAAAATTTCATGCACCAAAAGATGATTCAGCTAAAACGATCATTGAGTATGAAGAATACATGATGTGGACTTACAAAACCAAGACATTGATTCAGATGTTACCGTTTGCCAAAAAATTCTATGAGACACTTTCAACTTTAAAAGATGAAGGCCGTTTAATGGACAGTTATTATTTAAACTACACTGTAGATGATATAGATTTTGAAGCATTGTTACTGAGCAACTTTGCCAATTATTATTTAAGTTCATTTAATGAAAAAGTTGTGGATTCAACAAACGCGAAACTGGGTCTGACTGTTGATGAATATAGAACTTTTTCCCAGGGAATTATTTCCAGCGAAGGGAAGTTTGTACTGACTCCGGAGCTCTTTAAAAAGATCCAGAACTTCACTGAGACTTATGGATTGAATCAGGTCTTTGACTTCAACAATTACCTTCAGGACCTTTTAAAGTCCCAGCTGGAAGGGTACGACCTGGAAGGTATGACGGATGAAGATTATAAGCATGTCGGCGGGCCCATTATTCTAACGATTATGCGTCACTAGTTTCTAGGCGAAATGCGAATTGACAAGCTGAGCGAGATTCTTTTGTAAATGAGAATCGAGCTTAGCGAGATCAGGTGTTAGTTTTTCTCTCAATATTTTTTTTCTCTCCATTTGCACTAACGTTAACTTTTCAGTCTGAGAAAAATTTCTCATCAGTGGAATTTTTTTCGTAAGAAAAATTTCCATGGCACTTAATCTTTCATTTTCCTGCTCAAGAAAATGCTGAAGCTCATATTGTTCACCAACTTTGGAATTTTCACGTTCCTTCCTTTCATTGTCTTTGTAGTCTTCGCTCTTAACGTAGTCTTCAAAAACATCTTCGAACCCTTTCAGGCCGTCAAAGACTTCTGATGATACGAGCTTATCTCCGATCTTTTTACTCATCTTTTTGTTCCTGTTTTTGGTTTGACATAAAGCATGTCATTTAATGTTTCCAGAAAATGTAGTTCTTTGGTTTCGTTATAAAGTTTTCTCTGCGAATCACCTGAATCTTTTAGTTCCTGTGAAATTTTATAGAGCTCCAGATTTTTAATTTTATCCACTTTCAATGATAGTTTATTCAAAAGCTGAAGTTCTTTATTGTTCGGGCGTTTTACTTTTTTAAAGTAATGCTCAGGCAGGTCTTTTACTGATCTGACAGAGGGGATTATCGTTTTTAAGGCCTTCGAAGTGATGATATAAAACGGGTAAGGAAAACGCGGATGAAGTGCGTTGGTTAAAATAACCTGTTCCAAGTTAATGATCAGAGTTTCAAGATCATCAGCTGAATAGTTTGTCATGTTCACGTAACAGGGAACTTTTCCGATGCGCGAGTCTTCAACTACTTTTTGAAGGTCATTTACGCTGATACCCTTTAAGAGTACTTCTTCAAAAATTGGGATTTTCATGCACCATCCATTTCGTTATTGAGACAAGTATAACTTCAGTATAAACTAAGTTATAAATGATCTCCATTTCATAAGGGCAGCATGATCAATTTTCCCTATGTCTCACTACCCGAATACTATACTCGGTTATTGTCGAGCAATATTCAAAACAGCACACAGGTTAATAATAACCTCGAGCTGTATATCAATGAGAACAAAGACCTCAATGCCTTAGTAAAAAGAATTTTTAAAGATATCGATCCCGATGGTTTTTTAGGAAAGATACTTTCAATCTCCGGATGGACCGGAATCAGAAACCGTCTCGCTGCCATTTTCCTGGAACATGCGATGACTGGAAAATTTCCTGAAACTGCCAATTTAAGTTTAGTCAACGAACTGGTGAATGTTGAAAATAAACTTCGTCACTTTACTCCTCCGGGAGGAAACCGCGCTTTCATGCTGGCATTTTACGCCAAGATGTCTTTGATTAAAATTAAAATGAGTAGTGACTCACGCGAGCACTCAGCTCTTATTATTAAAGATGAGCACATCGAGTTCATGAAACTTTCCAAAGCAAAATCAGTTCGCATTGACTGGCTGATGTTGCAGCTGATTCAGTTCGAGCATTTCCTTGGGCTGGAGAGAATGCAGGATTTATTAAAAGCAGAAACACGTTACGCTTCTTTATTTTCGCTTCTGTCTTATGAAGAGCAGCAGCAGATGATCAATAATTTTCTGGTTTACGGTGCCTCGATTAACGATACCGAAATTTTTACCGGTGATGTTTCTACTCAATAGGATTATGAGCTATGACAAATAGTATTTGGAACTTACTGAACGACCTTGGCAAAAAAAACGGAATCACTGAAATACTGATCAACGGGCCGAAAAATGTTTTCGTTGAAAGAGCGGGACAGTTCATCCAGATCAACGCCAATCTTCCGGCAGCTGACATCGCTCAGTTCATCAAGGAAGTGGCCGACCTGAATCAGAAACACTGTGATGCAGACAATCCGATTCTCGATGGAAATCTTCCCGATGGTTCACGTATCAATATTATCAATGAACCCTTCGTAAGCGGAAGTCCTGCGATCTCAATCAGAAAGTATTTAAAATTTATTTCGAGCTTTGATAATAACCAGAACGTATTCGGTCTTACTCCCAGATGGGTGGAATTTATAAAAGCGATCATCTCTGCAAGACTCAATGTTGTTGTCTCAGGCGGAACGGGTGTCGGTAAGACTACTTTTTTAAATCTCATGATCAATGAAATAGCTGCGCATGAAAGAGTTATAGCGATTGAAGATACACTCGAATTATCCATCAACAAACCAAATGTCGTAAGACTGGAATCAGGTGCGAAGGCGATGCAGTCGAAATCAACACTTTCGACACGCGACCTGGTGAAAAATACTTTGAGAATGAGACCCGACAGAATCATCATCGGTGAAACACGTGGTGGAGAGTTGTTTGATTTACTTCAGGCAATGAATACAGGTCACGATGGAAGTATGACTTCTGTACATGCAAGTTCAGGAAGTGAATGTCTTTCCAGAATGGAAACATTATTTTTGTTAGCTGGATTTGAAATTCCATTAAACGTCGTTAGACGTCAGATGTCTTCAGCTGTTCAATTCATCATACAGTTGGGACGTGATAAAGAAGGCAACAGAGTGATCAATGAGATCATCGAAGTCTGTGGCATGGAAGGGCCTACGATGCTGATTCAAACTATCGCTGAACGTGTAGATGGCTTCCTGGTCTTTAAAGGGATGGCACCTAAGAATATGGAGAAGTTGAACGCTGCAGGAGGCCTTCCCATGAACTTCTTCGAAAATATGTAGCCTCATTTTTTTGTCATATATTCCCGTTTAGCAGGCCTTCTAAACATGCATTGGCCCGTTAATTTTCAATTAGATAAATTTATAGGCCGGATCCGGCCTATGATGTGAAATACATTTTTATTCCAAAGTTTTCGGAGGCCACCTATATGTCAAGTATAGTGAAAGTCGGTAGTGTGCTCTATTTAAAAGTAGGAACATCTTTAGAGAAAGACGAAATGGATGAACTGGAAGCACTCAAGATAACATTTGAAAAAAGTAGTGATGAGGATTTTGTTTTTGATTTAACTTCTCTTCATACAGCAACTAACCGCGCTTGCAATCTACTGGCAACAATACAAGATGAGGCCAGAAGAAAAGGAAAAGTATACGTGCTTACACCCGACGCAAAAATGCGCGAACAGCTTCTCGATCTGCATGCCATAAAGGTGTCGGAAATTTATGAAAACAGAACACTGATGGGTGTAGCTATGAAAGCTAGTAAAAATCCTGTGAGGCAAGGCCTTTAACAATTAAGACTCCGGCACTTGTTCCGAGTCTGGTTGCTCCGGCAGCAAGCATTTTTTTTGCGCCTTCAAGATCTCTGATTCCACCACTGGCCTTGATACCGATTGTTGACGACACACTTTCTTTCATGAGTGTGATGTCTTCAACAGTCGCACCACCGCCGGAAAATCCCGTAGATGTTTTAACAAAATTAGCACCGGCCTTTTCAGCTAGCTGGCAGGCGATGACTTTTTCTTCGTTGGTTAAAAGAGAAGTTTCGATAATTACTTTTACCACTTTTCCTTCGGCCGCAAAAACGACTTCACGAATATCTTCTTCCACTAAAAGTAATTTTTGTGATTTAAGTGCACCGATATTTATCACCATATCGACTTCATCAGCGCCGTCTTTAATGGCATGTACAGTTTCGAATGCCTTGACTGCAGTTGAGCTCGCGCCAAGGGGGAATCCTATTACAGTACAAACTTGAACACCCGAACCTTTTAAAAGCTCCGCACAAGTGGCCACGTAGGAAGGGTTCACGCAAACTGAAAAAAAGCGGTGTTGTTTAGCTTCTTCAACCAGCATATGAATTTGGGTGATAGTAGCATCCGGTTTCAAAAGTGTATGGTCAATACTTCTTGAAATAGTGTCCTGAAGTGTATTGGTTTCCATGCTGCTCCTTGCATTCTCAAATCATTAAATGAGACACTTCCAGTATGATTAAATCACGATGGTTTTACCATCCATTATTTGTTTTTATTTTTTCGCTGGTGGCCCTGGCGACATCGCTGTTTTTGTATATCCGTTCGTATTTGCGGGTCAACGAGGCGCTGCAAGATGTCGTATTAAAGTATAACCTCAATGCCAAGCAGATTTTTCAGGGTGAAACCTGGGTTTTGATCCTGACCCTGTCATTGCTGGTGACGGTTATCATCGCGGGTCTTTTGATCATCTATATTTATTATCAGAAAATGATTCAACTCTATCGTTTGCAGCAAAACTTCATCAATGGTTTTACTCACGAGTTGAAAACTCCGATTGCATCCCTTCAATTATTTCTGGAAACTTTCTCACGTCATGAACTTGAACGTCTCGAGCAGCTTCGTTATCTGGATTATATGAAACGGGATACGAAACGTTTGTCGGATAACGTAAATAGAATTCTGCAACTTGGACGTCTCGAAGACCGCGATGTAAAAGCAGAATTTAAAGATGAAGATATTGTTTCAATCATCAGTCAGTTCATTAAAAATACTCCCCATCTTTTTGATGAAGGCAGAGTAGTTTTTGAAACAGAACTGGAAAGTTATTTCTTACAGGTCGATTTTGCACTTTTTGAAATGCTGCTCATGAATCTAGTGACCAATGCTTTCATTTACAATAAGTCCCGCGAAAAACTGGTTCGTATAAGACTGGCAATCGTAAAAAAGAATTTGGTACTGGAAGTCCGCGACAATGGTGTGGGTCTTGATAAACATGAACTAAAAAAAGTTTTCAAGAAGTTCTATCAGGTTGGAAAGTCGACAAAGGGTAGTGGTCTGGGTCTTTACATTGTCCAGTCAATCGCTAAACTCCACAGAGGGGAAATCTCTGCGGAGAGTGCAGGGCCCGGAAACGGAACGACGTTCAGAATTATTTTTAAAGGAAGTCATTAAGTACTATGGCCATCACTGCAAAAAATACAGCAAAAAAAATCCTGGTTATCGACGATGAAAAACACATTGCCGAAGCGATCAAGTTGAACCTTCGTATGTTAGGCCACGATGTACTTCACGCCATCAACGGTCTTGAAGGGTTAAAATTTTACAGCGAATACGAACCACAACTTGTCATCGTCGATCTGATGATGCCAGAGATTGACGGCTTTGGCGTGATCACTGAAATCAGAAAGCGCGACGCTAAAATTCCAATTCTCGTCATCTCTGCCAAAGAGCAGGTTAAAGAAAAAATAAAATGTTTAAGTCTTGGTGTTGATGATTATTTATCAAAGCCATTTGACCTCGATGAATTTTTGTTAAGAGTCGACAGACTTCTTACCAGAATGGAATGGAACACTGGCGTTTCAGAAGATAAAACGAAAACTGAAGATAAAGAAATGGAGTTACTTGGTGATCAATATGATTTCGCCGATCACACAGTGGATTTTAAAAATTTAAAAGCACAGAGTTTTAAAAACCGTGATACACAAATTTTTGATCTCACACTTCAGGAAATAAAAATCCTGAAAGTTTTTTTCGCACATCCAAATCTCCCAATGACACGAGAAGAAATTCTGGAAAAAGCACTGGGCTATGACCGCGGTGTGAGTACGCGAACTTTAGATAATTTCATTGTGCGCTTTAGAAAATATTTTGAGACTGATCCCAAAGACCCTAAGTTCTTTAAAAGTGTCCGTTCGGTGGGCTATCTTTTTGACAGACAAGGCGATCTAAACTAATCTTTCCACACAAATTTATTAAGGGGTTCAAATGGGTCTTCTCACTGGGAAAAAAGCGTTAATTCTAGGCGTTGCAAACGACATGTCGATCGCATGGGGAATAGCAAAAGCACTTAAAGCTGAAGGCGCTCAGGTTGCACTATCTTACTTAAATGAAAATTTACAAAAACGCGTAGACCCTCTGGCTTTAGAAGTCGGCGCAGACTTTACATTCGAAATGGATGTAACAAATAACGATCACTATCCACGTCTTCAAAAACTTGTTGAAGAAAAATGGGGCAAGTTCGATATTCTTGTTCACTCGTTAGCTTTCGGTGACAAGGCAGATTTAAAAGGTCGCTTCGTTGAAACATCTCGTGAAGGTTTCAAAATGGCGTGTGATATTTCAGCATTTTCTTTAATCGGATTATGTAATTCACTTAGAGGAAATATGAACAATGACTCTTCAGTTATCGCGATGACATACCACGGATCAACGAAAGTTTTAAAAGGCTACAACGTTATGGGTGTGGCGAAAGCTGCTCTTGAAGCATCGACAAGATACCTTGCTGACGATCTGGGACCTCAAAACATTCGTGTAAACTGTATTTCTGCAGGCCCGATCAGAACACTTGCTGCTTCAGCAGTACCAGGCCTAAAAGACTTCTTAAAAGTGATTGAAGAAAAAGCACCGATGAGAAAGAACGTTACTCAGGAAGATGTTGGTGGAACAGCTGTTTACCTATCATCGAGACTTTCAACTGGTGTGACAGGACAAGTGATCTATGTTGATTCTGGTATCAACATCATGGCCCAATAATTTCAAATTTAATTTCCACTCTAACTAGTTTGTTAGGGTGGAAAATATATCCGACTTTTTTACATTTAATTTCCTGACCCTTCGAAAAACTTCTATCGAGATAATTGAGTTCATTCCTCACTTGAATTAGTCTATACTTTTCTCATGTTTAACTTAAAAATTTTCATTCTATTATTCATTTTCTCCCAAGCAGCGATGGCCGCAGTACCAATAGGTTCATGCATCCGCGACCCCAATGCCACCGGCCTTCAGAGCGAGTGGAAGCGCTACCTGGACCTCAAAACTAAAAAAGCAAAGATCAATATCAGCATCATGGTTAAAACCATCAGGATGGATGCCGAGAGCATGCGCCTGCTTCAGGCGATTTCAGAAGTTGAAAATTTAATGGTGATTCTCGATGAACTTGAACAAAAGTATTTAAAAAAATCTTTCGTCGACATTCGTTTTAACGACATGATCTCCAGCCCGGATTTTATTTCGAAACTTGAATCCAAACTCATGGATTCAGAAATTAAAAAATCTGAACTTCCATTCAAGGACGATCCCCATTTTTACGAATTGCTGGATCAAAGCCGCAGCGAAATCAAAAGACCAGAGATAAAGGAAGCACTAAAATTATTTCGAACTTACGATTTAGGTGTTCTGGAAAAAGTTTATCGGAAAAGTGCAAGAGAAGCTCTTAAACTTATCAGAACAAAAGGGGCGACTCCGGAAATTGTCCGCTCATGGATTAAAGACCCGCCTTACTTAAAAAATATTCCCATGCCTCCTGCGAAAATGGGACCTTTTGCTGTCACTTACCGTGAACTGGTAGAAAAATCAATTTCAGATTTTGTACTCAATCATAAAGTTGAACTCGCGGACGCCAGAATAAAATTTCCAAAAATTAAACAAGCTGATGTTGATGAAATGAACCTGATGGTTCCACCCGTTGAAAAAAATTCCTTTGATGAATACATTTCAAAAATTAATGACCACGATACAGCTGCCATTGACGGAGTGGCGAGAACTCTCTGGGGAGAAGCGACCAGCTGTCAGATTCAGGGGCTCGCACAATTTGAGGCCATCAGTAGAATTATCGCGGACAGAGGACAGGCCGTTTGCCGTGCCATTATAGAACAGGGACAACTGGAAAATAAAAATGTTGTTGTCCGTGAAACAAACTGGACAACTTTTTTAGGAAACTGGTCTGGAATTAAAAGTCCTGCACCAGGAATGAAAAATAAAGCATATGTAAAATTAAAAGGTCTGGCAGATTTCGGAAGAAAGGAAAATACAAAAATTCATTGTGCTGCTCAGGTTATTTCAAAAAAAGGTCAGTTCTCAGTTTGGGATTCTTATTCATTAAAAAGATTCCGCACAGGAAACCTTCATAAAAATATTCCCAGTGCTGTTTACGAAATTCAGGGGCCTCAGGCGATTAACGATGATAAAGCATTGATTAGAATTTTATGCCCGGAATTCCAGAATGAAGAACAAAAAAAGTTGTGGTCACAGGCCGTCGCTTTCGCCACCGAAATTGTAAAAACGCCTGATCAACTCGCGAAAAAAATTTTGTGGCCAAAAAATGAAGAAGTATATTTTTACACTCACGAAGCTTCACTTCCATTTGCCAAAGAAGTGAAGATTGACCACGTCGTAGTTAATGGACAAAACCTTCCAGTAAAAAAGAAGGGCAGAGGATTATGCAATCAATTCAGATTGTTTGTTCCGCCTGCAAAAAATATTTATTAGGCAATTATTTGCAAACAATTTGAAATTATCACAGAGGTTTTGATAGTTACTTGCAATTTCCTCTCTTATTTATCAATTATCTAGCGATTGTTCCAAAAAACCTTGGCCACTCACATCCTAAAAAGTGCTATAATAATCCTGCAGGCAACACGTAGGCTGCAGACGAGGATTAGCAATGAGCGACAGATGTTCACACGATCACGGCCACGGCGGTCACGATCACAATCACACTATCGAATACGATCCAAGCAACAAAGCTTTTAAAAGAGTTCTGTGGATTTCACTAATATTAAACTTCGGAATGTTTTTCGTTGAAGTTATTTACGGTGTTTTATCAAACTCACTTTCCCTTCGCGCAGACGCCATCGACTTTTTAGGCGACGGTGCAAATTATTTCGTCACACTTTTTATTTTAAATTCGGCCCTAAAAACCAAAGCAAAAGTTTCTTCAGCTAAAGCAATCTTCATGCTGGTTTTCGGCGCATGGATTTTAGTTGAAGCTGTCATGAGATTTTTCTCACATACAGTTCCTGACTCATTCACAATGAGCTGGGTTGGTGTCATGGCCCTTGCAGCGAATGCACTATGCGCACTTCTTTTATTTAAATTCAAAGACGGCGACTCCAACATGCAGTCTGTCTGGTTATGCTCACGAAACGACGCTATCGGAAACGTCGCTGTAATCGTGGCCTCTGGAGGCGTTTACTGGTGGGGAACTCAATGGCCCGACTTAGTTGTCGCCATTTTCATGGCCTCACTTGCAGTTCACTCTGGTGCCCAAATTCTACGTTCCGCAAGGAATGAATTGACTCATGGCCACCACAAAGGTAAATCTCATGCAGAAGAACACAAGCATGAGCATGGTGAAAACTGCAACCATGATCACTAATCAATAGAAATTTTTTATGGCAAAAAAACAATTACAGTCCGGCCTGAAACTCACAGGTATCGCTCCCAATATTTTACTCACTCACGTTATCAACACAGCTCCGTTTTTATTTAACGGCGAACTGGATACGACAGGACCAAAGCGTGCATACCTCGCAAAACTTGTTTTCTATAAAAAAAATCTCAACCTTCTAAAAAATATCGATCTCGCTGAATACTTCAATATCTGCATGGCCGCTCACTGGACGACAGCAGGAACATTTGTTCCAACTGACGTCGACAACCAGATCAGAAAAGGTTTGTGGGAACACCCGGACATCAAAAAAAATATAGAGCGTATGGCAAAGATCACGATTGATTCGTGGACCTGGGATTACGAGCAGGTGACCAACAGGAAATCTTATAACCCGGAACGCGGGCAGGTAATGAGCACGCACGAAGGGACCTGGTTATCTGTCGCTATCGGCGGATACAATGCACTTGTAAAAAATAAACAATCGGAACTCGCACAACAAATGGCCGACGTCATTCTTGCTGAAGCTGATAAAGAAGAAAAACTTTTATTAGAATTAAGAGAAAAAAGAGACCACGTAAATTTTTTAAGATCGACTGCTTTAATGGCCCACAACTTCGGTGACCTTGACCGAGTCATTGATCAGTGGGAAATGCCGGAAGAAGATCCATTCAGAAAACGTATTTATAAATTAGGGCATAGACTTAATGATGCTCAAAACCCGATCCTGGTTTATGCAGGTCAGGTTAACAAAGCTTTTCTCTCGGTAGAAAACCACCGTCACATGTCGATGAGACAACCGAAATGTTTGAGACGCTCAAATAAATTTCTCATTCCTGTTGGCCCGTTTATGGACAAGTGGGGAAGAGATTTAGGTGAATCAAAACTTTTAACAAATGATGAGAAGGGTGAAATCGTCTGCGCATTCCTTGAAGGGTTTGGCCGTCAGGATGCGGCCTTAGGTTATGTACGTGCGTTCCACGGAATGATGAGTGTTCTTCCCAACGGTCTTGATACACTCGAACAAAACATCCCATATGATGTTATTTCTGAACTTCGCAACTCACGCTTTGGTCAACTTGCTCAGTTTTCTGAAGACGAAATGGTGGCCACTTACAAAATACGACTTAATGAATTTGTTTGCCCAGTGACAGGAATTCAATACTAGTTTAATTTTCGATCTGCAAAATCAACGCATTACATTTTAAATTAATCACACCTCTTGCTTATCTTGAGCTTGTTTCTATTAGATAGACAAGTACGTCAATTTGACGTATAATGGAGATGTCAGTGTATAGAGTTGATTTACGTCTTGTTGAAAAAAGTTTGCTGAAATTGCCTCCCATTATATGTAAAAAAGTGATCAACTGGGTAACAGCAGTAGAACAGGATGGATTAGAAGAAGTTAGGAAGAGTCCAGGATTGCATGATGAGCCTTTGAAGGGAAAGTTGTATGGTCTTAGATCAGTGAGACTAAGTAAGGCCTATCGGCTAATTTACAGAATTGAAAAAGGTCAGATCATTGAAGTAATCGTAGTAGGAGTAAATAAACATGAGTACTGATTCAAAAACTCGATTTGGAATTAAAAATTTTGAAAAGAAGTTTGGAAGATTAACTTTTGGAAAAGTTTTAGAGGCCTATAGAACAGCGGATGAAATTTCATTAAAAGATATGGCAAAAAAATTAGGCATTTCTTCATCTAGCCTTTGTGACTTAGAAAAAGGCAGAAGAATTCCCTCGCCATCTAGAGCTTATGAAATTGCAAAAATAGCAGGAGGCCCGCCAAAGTCGTGGGTAAGACTGGCCCTTCAAGATCAACTAGATCAAGAAGGACTAAAATTTATTGTCTCAATTGCTTAATTAGTAAGTAAAATTCTTATGAATATACTCAACAGTTTTCTTCACATTCACCTCAGGTGTCTGCTGTAAAACCCCATGCCCCAATCCACAAATCCATCTATCAAGATTCTTCAAATCCTTTAACGGCGCCCAAAACTGCTCCAGCTTCTTTTCAACTAAAGGCCAGTCATAGTGCAGATAACTCGGATCAAAGTTCCCCTGAATCATATAATCATTCCCCAGCGTAGAAAGCGCATCAGGAAGCGACATTCTCCAGTCCACACCCAGAACATCAATATTCTTGTCCTGAATTTCCTGCAGATAATTCATATGAGTTAATTTCGAGTAATAAACAATTTTTTTCGTCGGATGAAGTTTTTTAAACTCACTCGTTACTTTTCTGAGTACCGGTAAAATAAATTCCTTAAAATCAACAAACGTTAATTCACCAACAGCTGTATCAAATAAACAAACTGCGTCCGCGCCACCTTCGGCCTGGACTGACATTTCAGTTAATAACTCAGGCAATAGCAGTTCACAAAAGCCTTGCCATCTTCCATCGTAAAACCCTTTTTTAGAGCTCGTTAGATTTCCCGCGTGTGAACCCTCAACTGCATAAGTATAAAGCGTCCACGGCGCTCCCACGAATCCTAAAAGTGATTTAGACTGAGGCAGTTCTGCACGAAGAAGCTGAGTCGCTTCTTTTTGAAAGTTGTAATAACTTCTCGAGTCCTGAATAAGCTTTAATTTTTTAACATCAGCCGCTTCTTCCAGTTTGAATTTTAAAATCGGGCCCGGGTTATAAGTTAATCCAAGTCCAATCTGCTCAAGAGGGAAGAGCAAGTCAGAAAATAAAATCGCCGCATCGAAATTAAAATCGCGAATCGGGCCCATTGTTATTTCGCAGGCCATTTTTGGATTTTTGCACATGCTCATAAAATCAGAATCTTTTTTAATGTTCTGATAGTGCGAGTGGTATCTTCCTGCCTGTCTCATGAACCATACAGGAACTTGAGTTTTGTTATCAGCAGACTTAGTTCGATCATTAAATAATCCCATTTCTTAATCCTAAACTTTATAGAGTCGTTAATTTATATCCAATACTTCTTATACTTTGAATTTCTATATTTTTCTTTGAGTCACTCTCACACCATTTGCGAAGCTTTACGATATAGTTATCAACTGTTCTGTTCGAAGGATATTTATCTTCTCCCCAGATCTTCTCGATGATTTCTTCACGGTCAACTGCTTCGTTTTTCTTTGTGTAGAGTAGTTCTAAAATGGCGCATTCTTTTTGCGAAAGACCGATGACAGTACCTTCAGCGTCCTGAACTTCATATCTTTTAAACCAGATCTTCAGCGGCCCGTGAGAAATTTCCTCCGGAAGTTTGCTGATCTCACTTTGAGATGAAAGAATACGCTTCAAGCGAAGTGTAAGCTCCTTTAGTGCAAACGGTTTTGTAATATAGTCATCAGCACCAATCTCCAGACCTTCAACTTTCGTTTCAGGGTCATTCAGTGCAGATAAAAACAACAGAACAAAATCTTTTCTAAGTTTTCTGAATTCACGGGCCAGATCGAGACCATTCCCGTCCGGAAGACCGATATCCATCAGGATAATTCCGGGTTTTTCATTCTTAAAAAGCTCACGGGCCGTACGGGCATCTTTCGCCCATGCACATCCGTAACCGAGACCTTTCAAATACTCTGAAAGTGTTATTCCTAAATTTTCTTCATCTTCCACAATTAAAATATTAAGCATTCATATCCTCACTATTTTTAAAGAGAAGATCGAACTGGAGTCCTGAACCGGACTTCGAAATATTTAAACTACCGTGCATTTTTTCCAGAAGTTTCTGACTTAAATAAAGTCCGATGCCTGATCCACGTCGTGAATTGTGTTTATAAAAAAGTGTTCCCAGTTTTTCAACGTCACCTTTAAACTCACCCTGATCAATATAAGTCAGGCGTACATTAGATTTTTCAACGATGACAGCAATTCTGATTTTTTTACTCTCAGTGTGAATGCGCGTGTTTTCCAGAAGATTTTTCATAATAAGCTCAAGCGCGAACTCATCCACTTCAACATTCACATTATTCTCTGGTGCAGAAATTTCAACTTCCTGCTCAGGAACCCATGTCTTCGATAGTCTTTTTACAAAAGGAACAAGAGGCAACGTCGTCAGATTTAATTCTCCACCACGCTCAATGCGCGAGAGCTGAAGAATCTTATCCATCTGCGTTTCAAGTTTGGCCGTATCATCAATCAGTCTCACGATTAATTTATCCAGCGCCGGATCGTTTTTCGATTCTAAAATTTCGTTGATCACTTCACCCTGCAGACGAATTGAGGCAAGGGGAGTTTTAAGTTCGTGAGTGAGACTTGCAAAAAAATCCTGTAACGATTTCGTTTTTTTCTGATCCTTCATAAAAAGAATTAAAAGAGAAAACGATAAAAGAATAAGCAGCACAAGAAAGCTTCCACCTTCCCATGAAATCATTTTTGTAATTCTAGAGCGGTCAGAGTGCATGATAAAACTTTCAAAGTTCACCATGACGTAAACCCACCAGGCACCAATCATTAATAAAACCGCGGCCCACAATAAGGAAAGTGTGAAGAGCAATTTAGATGAATGGTTAAACGGGTTTCTGATGTTCATTATAATTTATAGTCCAGTCTTTTCGCCAGATCTGCAACGACAGAGTCATCATGAGCTAAACTCACAAATCCCACTTCATAAGCATTTGGTGCCAGATAAATCCCGCGATCAAGAAGCACTTCAAAAAGTTTGTTAAAGTTTTCTGTAAGGTTCGCTGGGATTTCAGAAATCTTCGTTACATTTTCTTTCGGAACAATCCAGAATAGAGAAGAGTAAGTCGTCACCTGGAACATTGCAAACTGACCGTTGTTGTAAGTCTTCATCCAGCTGGCCAGAAGATTCGTAATTTTTTTCGTCTGTTCTTCAATTTTTGTGTAATTAGCAGGAGTCATCTCTTTTAAAGTCGCCAGACCACCAACCATTGCCAGAGGATTCGCAGACAGTGTTCCTGCCTGATAAACTTTACCGATCGGAGCTAAATGCTCCATGATGAATCTCGAAGCACCAATCGCTCCCACTGGAAGTCCACCACCGATAATTTTTCCAAGAGTCACGATGTCAGGTTTAATCCCTGTCACTTCTGCCATTCCTCCAAAAGCAACTCTGAAACCAGAGATCACTTCATCAAAAATGAGCAGCGCTTTATTATCAGTACAAATCTCTCTTAAAAATTTCAGGAACTCTACGGGCTGAACCATCAATCCATTGTTGGCCGGAAGCGGTTCAATGATAATCGCAGCGATCTGGTCCTTGTGATCAATAAAACATTGTTTTAATCCTGCCACATCTCCAAGCTCAAGAATCAATGTATCGTGGGCAACACCTTCAGGAACTCCCGCAGACGAAGCTTCAGCTTCACCGGCCAGACCAGAGCCCGCTTTAATCAGCATTGAATCAACGTGACCATGGTAACAGCCATTGAACTTAATAATTTTATTTCTTCCAGTCACTCCACGGGCTAGACGAAGTGCCGTCATAACTGCTTCTGTTCCTGAGTTCACAAAACGAAGCTGCTCAACATGCGGCAGGCGCGAAAGTAAGTACTCAACCAGTTCAAGTGAGTAAGGCTCACAGGCACCGTAACTCCATCCACGAGTTAAACCTTCCTGAAGTGCTTTTTCAACTTTAGGATTTCTGTGACCTAAAATCATCGGCCCGAAGCTCATACAGAAGTCGACATACTTTTTATCTTCTACGTCTGTTATGTAGGCGCCTTCGGCACTTTTAAAAAATCTTGGAGTCGTATGAAGGCCTTTAAAACTTCTCACCGGTGAATGAACTCCACCTGGCACAAGAGTTTTAGCTTTAGTAAATAAATCAGTTTGAATATTGCTCATAATTTTTCCTAGGACTGAGTCCACGATTTAAATTCAGAAGCATCCGCCATCGGATAAACTTCGATTTTGTTAGATTTAAATAAGTCGTAAGTTTTACCAACGCCACAAGCGTGGATTTTATTTTTAATTTCGGGAAAATGATATAGGTATGCGTTGTATTGAAAAAAGCTTGACCAGTAAAAAACTTCCGTCGTTCTAATATCGTTTTTAAACTCTTCAGAAACTACCGGACTGATCTCACGTTTATAACAGGCTATTACTTCAGCATCAGTTAACGTACTTTTTGCTTCATCGTTAGATAAAACAATCATAGGGGCCTTCGTATCAATCATTAAAGCAACAGCACATGAAGATCGAAGATTTTTAATTTCATCATCACCGATAGCATCAGCAGTGGCATTGACCCAGTAACCAAGTGCCGCTAAATCTTTCATGGTTTTTGTACCTGCGGCCCAAAGGGTGGCAGGATTACTTCCTGTCACGGCATCAATGCAGTACTTGCTTGTAATATATAAATGCAGCCCCTGATCCAGAGTCACTGCTAAATTCTTTTTGCAAATCAACTGATCGTTAAGCGGATTTCCGTTGAACACTTTCGGTGCCACAAAAAAAGCGGGAAGACTGCGTCCTTCAAGTTCAACGTAGGATACAGCTTTCTCATCAAGAACCCCTTGATGATTATGTAAAAAGAATTCACCTTTTGAAGACTCAAGTTTACGAACGTTAATTCCCACAGCAAGGTGACAACCTCCACCGTATTCATTAAATGCTTTTCTCTCGCGGGCCACTTCTTCTTTTGTTTTAGCGTCTGTCATTAAATTTAATTTTCTTTCCAGCTCGCCACCATCTGCACGGTTTTGTTTCGTCTCAATCGCCAGTGCCCCTTGTGAGGCCGACGAAGGAAACACAGATTGTGGAAGAATCATAAAATTAATTCCATCCAGTAATCTTTTTAATTCTTCCAGTGATGTCCCGGCCTGGGCAAGTCTTTCAATCCCCGGCAGCGCTAAAACGATCGCATCGTATTCACCGTCGCGAAGTTTCTGGATACGCGTATTCACGTTTCCACGAAGCATTTTTGTTTTTATGACTGCATTTTTTCCTTTAGGTAAAAACTCGGCCAGGTTTTTTTCCAGGTTTACAATTCTTCTAGGAGAAGAAGTTCCTACGATAAATTCAACACGTTCTTTAATTTTTGGAATCGTTTCGTCTTTAATAAGTAAAATATCGTGAGCGTAAGTTCTTTTCGTAACGCCCGCTAAAGTAATTCCTTCCGGACGAACAGACCCCAGATCTTTATAAGAGTGAACTACCAGATCTACATCACCTTTCAGTAACGCTTCATCGAGCTCTTTTGTAAAAAAATTATTTCCTTCCATCTGCCATAGTGGCTGGGAAGTCTGAATATCACCTTGCGTCTTGATGACAACAAGTTCGAAAGTATCACCTGTAAGAATTTCTAATTGGTTTTTAACTTGTCCGCATTGAGTAAGAGCAAGTAAGCTTCCGCGGGTTCCGATTTTATAGTGAGTAGGCAAACTGTAACTCCTCCCAATCAAATGGTGTGCTCGTAAGAATTGGTCTTTCACGTTTAGCGGCGTGCTCAAGGATAGCAGCTTTCGCTTTGTGAACCTTTTCCATCTTTTCAATATTGAGCTTTGCACTTTGTCTGAAAATATCTTCCAGTCTCAGTACGCCGTCCTTTTCTGTGAGATTAGTTTCTATCACAGAGGGAGAGCCTAGATCAATAAAGAGCTTCATTTGTTGAGATAGAGGACTAGTAAAAAATTGAGAGAAAAATATTTCGTCAAAAAGAACATCGTCCGCACCAATAGTGTTAACGATAAATGGAAATTTTGTATAAGTTCCTTTGGCCCCCCATGAAATAGATTCCAGGTCGTAAGTGGAACTCAGTTCTTGAACTCGCGAGTCATTTCTCGCAGAGATAAAAACGTTGTGTTTTTTCTTTAATAATTTAATCAGATCTTCAGCAAGAGTTCCTGATCCTAAAACCAGAACATCACCTTCGTTCATTGCTGTATGGATAAGTTTTCTGGCAATTCCTGCATAGGTCAGCTGGCCGATTTCTGTTAAGTGCTCAGTGCGGACTTTTTTATTATCCTGGAATATTTTTTCCAGTATATTCATAACGTGAGTGTTTTTCACAGGAGCTTTTGTAAATTCCTGGTAAGCATCTTTAAATTGTCCTACGACTTCATACTCAGCAACCACCTCAGAACGTAGCCCGCAAATAGTTTCCAGAAGAAAAACGTAAGCGTCACGTCCTTCGAAAATATCTGTGATGACTTCTTCACGAAGAGCGTCGTCTCTTAAATGTAAAAAGGGAGCTTCACCGATACCCATAATTAGTGTACGCTGACATGTCTTCAATACGAACACTTCGCCATCCGATGGATTAGCGTGTGAGTTTGCTTTTAAATTGATGACGGTTAAGTTTTTAATCATAAGTCTTAACTAGTTATAACGGTCAAAAGCATCCAAATTGTCATAAAATTGTCATAAAACCATAGATTTTAAATTTTTTTCTTATCGTATTGAATGTGCTAAAGTGCTTTTCATGATGAATATCATCCAATCCATATTTTCGCCCTTTAAGGTCGCCTTTCTGGCCTTTGACAAGAAAGTCGACGGTGGAATCAGCTTTTTCGTTAAGCATTACGGCAAAAGCCGCTTTATGATCGCCATGAGCAAAAAGGCCCAATACCTGGGACTGGAAAAACTCTGGTATAAAGGACCAAAGGCCTTCGTCTATTTCTTCATTTTTTATTTACTGCGCGACACCATTCTCTACATCTTACTTCCGATATTTTTTGCCCGCATCGCTACAAATTAAAATTTTGCCAGCTCGCATCCCGTTGTTCTATTCTTAAATGTACGTTTAATTTTAGCATTTGCACTCGCGGAGAGAAGTCATGGAACTAATGTTTGGCCCTAAGGAAATTTTAAATAGAGGTATTGGTTTAACGTTCGACGATGTTTTACTGGTTCCAAGATACTCAGAAGTCTCATCAAGAAAGCACCCTGTGCTTAAAACTAAAATAACAAAAAATTACGAAATCGATCTTCCGGTTATCACGGCCAACATGGACACCATCACAGAAGTAGAGATGGCATGTGCTATGGCAAAGCTTGGTGGTATCGGATCTCTTCACCGTTTTATGAATGAAGAAGAGCAGGTCGCGATGGTAAAAAAAATCCAGGCCTACCTTAAAGAAAATAATTTAACGACTCCAATCGCAGCAAGTATCGGTGTTAAAGAAGAAGGTATGAAGCGCGCTGATATGCTGGTGAATGCCGGCGTACAAATCATCACACTTGATATCGCTCACGGCGATTCAATCATGATGCTTGAAACATTAGACTACTTAAAAAAGAAATATCCTAACGTAGATGTTATCGCAGGTAACGTAGCAACTGCCGATGGTGTAAAACGCATGATTGAGCGCGGAGCTGACGCTGTAAAAGTGGGGATCGGTCCCGGCTCAATGTGTACAACTAGAATTATCACAGGACACGGAGTTCCTCAGTTAACTGCAATCGCACTTGCCGTAAGTGTTGCAAGCAAACACAACATCCCGGTTATCGCCGACGGTGGATTAAAAAATTCTGGTGACATTGTAAAAGCATTATCTGCCGGTGCCAGCTCAGTAATGGTCGGATCGTTAGTTTCAGGAACATTAGAAACTCCAGGAGAGTTAAAAGGTGGAATGAAACAGTATAGAGGAATGGCCTCAAAAGCTGCGCAAGTTTCATGGCGCGGAGACATGCCTCAAGGTATGGCCGCAGAAGGTGAGTCGACTATGATTCATTCGAAAGGACCAGTTTCATTCGTGATCAACGAACTCATGGGTGGTCTTCGTTCAGGTATGACTTACATTGGTGTGGATAACATCAAAGCGATGCAGGACACGACACTATTCATGCAGATGACGGCAAGTGGAATGAGCGAGTCTAAACCTCACGGGGTTCGCTAATGTCTGATCTCAAAAAGCTTGGGAATCTCGCAAAGCTAGGTGGCTTTTTCGGTGGCATTCCAAGCTTCTTTGATAACTTCAAGGAAATGGAAGAGATCGTTCTTAGTTATCCAAAACTAAAAGAGCGCATTGGCAGAAAAGATGATGAGAAAGAAAAAGCACTGAAAAACTTAAAAGAAATCCGTGCAGAATTATCTCTGCCATTTCTAAAAGGTTTCGAAAAATTTCTGGATGCTTCTCTTTCACAATTATACGACGGAATTAATTTCAACGACAACGGCCAGAATTTAAAGGACCTGTCGAAACATAATAACATCGTCCTGGTTCCCAATCACCAGTCACACGCTGACTACCTGGTAATGAACTATGTGTATTTCAAAAAATACCAGTCGCCGTTATTCGTTGCCGGCGGAAACAATTTAAATATTTTTCCTATCGGACCTCTTTTTAGACGTTCGGGATGTTTTTTCATCAGAAGAACTTTTGCCAATGACATTCTTTATAAATTAACTCTTGAATCATATCTGTATTACATGCTGACAAAAGGAAACCCGATTGAGTTTTTCTTCGAAGGTGGCCGCTCGAGAACCGGAAAACTTCTTCCGCCCCGTTACGGTTTGTATCAGATGATTATTGAAGCTCACAATGCGATTCCGGAAAATAAGCGTTTGCCGCTAAAATTTATCCCGGTCTCAATAGTTCACGAATATGTTCCTGAGCAAAAATCACTGGCACGCGAACTAGACGGCGCTAAAAAGAAAAAAGAAAGTGCCGGCCAGCTTCTTGGTCTCTTTAAACTTTTATCTTACCAGTTCGGAAACGTTCACATCAATATTGGTCTTCCGATTACGATGCCTCCGGTTGAAACAGAAAATATCAAAGCTCAGACTCAAAAACTCGCTTTTGAATGTTTCTTCGAAGTCGGTAAAAATATGCGTGTGACTCCAACGTCACTGATTGCCATCATTTTACTCGACGAACCAACGGGTGCTCTGAAGTGGGAAGAAATTCTTACGAAGGCCCGTCACATCATTACTTACTGCCAGAAATTTAAAGTGCCGATCACGGATTCATTAAAACTGGAAAATCTGGAAAAATCTCTTGAGAGATCTATCGATATTTTAATTGGAAATAAAAAAGTAGAAGCGATTGGAAATCCCAATGGGAAGCACGTTTTTTATTCGATCAAAGAAGACTCGAGAAAAGAAATTCTGTATTTCAAAAACACAGTCCTTCATCATTTCCTTGTTCCATGGATTGTTAACATGGGATGGGTCAATTTATTTTCTGGTCACATCACTAACGTCGACGACCTGAAAAAATTCTTCATTGTTCAAAGAAAACAACTTCAGCACGAATTTTATCTTCCTACAGTAAAAGAATTTCTCAATGAAACTCTGGCGATCGTATCCGATGCCATCGGAAGAGACATCACGACTCTCGAAGAGTGTATGGAGCTGACTCATAAAGAACTTTATTTAATCCTGGCGAAAGTGAGTTTATTCTCGCGCGCCTGTAACTATCTTCTCGAAGCGTATTATGTTTGCGGTCTGACTTTAACTGCTTTATCAAAAGAGTATAAAGAAGGATTCAAGATGGACACCTTCCTGAAAAAGTACAAAGAAGTTTTCGAAGCTGAAAGAAAATTAAAGCGAATTATCAAGTACGCTGAAAGTTATTCTGTCCCGCTTTCAAAATCGAGTCTGCAGTATTTCATCCACACGGGCATAGTCGCGAGCAACAGCGGTTATTACGCTGTGGCCGATCTGCAAAAGCTGAATGATCTTCTGGTGAAAGTTGAATCAGACCTGACAAGCCAGCTCAGCATCAATCTATTAAATTAAGATGGCAGATTTCAAACTCAAAAAAATTTCCTGGTTAAGAAGGCGCTTCATTAGAAGTGCCTCTCTCCAGAATCTCAATGACTGGACAGATGTCTATGAAGATCTAAAAGAGCAGATCCTTACATCGTCAGCGTTTCAGCTGGTTGGTCACAAAGGTATTATAGAGATCAATTCAACATCTGGAACAGCTCATGTTCTGCTGGAAGTCGTAGGCGTTCCAAAGGCCGGTTTTGATTCGAGAGACATCGAACCTCAAGACGTTCTTGTTTTTGACCATCCTGAAAACAGCTTCAGTGTAGACTTTTTGACACTGAAAAAGCTGGCAACGGCCATAATGAAGGGAATTCCAGGCCCGATTTCTGACACCTACCATATTGTTTTCGACGGATTAAATTTATCGCTTCATTTTTTTATTTAAAAAGATTATATTCAAGCGTGACTACTAGTATTAGAGGACTTTTTAACTAACTAAAAAGTCTCATTCAAGAGGTAAATTATTAAAGACAATCAGAACCCGAATCCAGGCGCCTTCCAGAGACCTTCTTTCAATTCAAACAAAAACAGCGGACCTAGAGTTAACGAACAAATCAGAATTCCTGAGTGTCGTTTACTTGGTGATGATGGCCATGCATATGGTGTCGTTTCTATGAGTGAAGCAAGAAGAATTTCAGATGAAGCGGGACTCGATTTAGTTGAAGTGTCTCCTACAGCTCAACCTCCTGTTGTAAAACTAATCGACTTCGGAAAATACAAGTACGAGCTTCAGAAAAAAGCTCAGGAAGCGAAGAAAAAACAAGTCGTCATCCAGCTTAAAGAAATCCAGTTAAAACCCAATATCGATATTGGGGATTTAAATACAAAACTTAACCACTGCCAGAAATTCATTGAACAAGGCGATAAAATTAAAATCGTTATGCAGTTCCGTGGACGTGAAATGTCGTACCGCGATGCAGGGATGGAAAAGTTTAAATCAATTATGGCCCAGATTACTGAGATGGGTGCCATCGTAGAAGCAGAGCCTAAGATGATGGGTAATAGAATTATCGCCATTTTAGCTTCAACTAAAAAACCGCCGGTGAAAAAAGCGGAAAAAGAAGAAGAAAAACCAGCAGCTCCTGCAGAAAAAGCGAAAAAGGCTTAATAAAGTCTTTTACAAGGTATGAATTTATTGATATTTATACCTCCTTTAAAACGCATTAATTGCATTAAATTTTAATATAGACCCGTTAGAAATAGCGATTTTGGGAGTATTCCATGCCAAAAATGAAAACAAGAAAATCAGCAGCTAAGAGATATAGCGTGACTGGAACAGGTAAAGTGAAAAGAAACAAGTGTGGACTACGTCACAAACTTGAACACAAAAGCACTAAGGTGAAAAACAGAGCAGGCGGACCAGCACTAGTTCACCAATCTGAGCACGAAAAAGTAAGAAGAATGTTACCGTACGCTTTCTAGTTTCTAGAAAAGTAGTATTGGTTCAAAAATAAATCGGACAGAGGTTTGGGCTTAAGTGTAATAAAACCCCCAGGCATCGTTAAGGAGTAGGAAAATGGCACGCGTAAGAAGAGGATTTAAAGCTAGAAGAAGAAGAAACAAAGTTTTGAAAATGGCGAAAGGTTTCAGCTTTGACCGTCGTACAAAATATAAGCACACTGCAGAGACTGTTAAACGCGCTCTTCACTATGCTTACGTTGGAAGACGTTTACTTAAGAGAGATATGAGAAAACTATGGGTAGTCAGAATTGCAGCTGCAGCTCGTACACTAGAAACTTCATACTCAAAGTTCATGGGATCTATGAAAGCTAATGGTGTAACTCTGAACAGAAAGATGCTTGCAGAAATCGCAGCAACTGACTTCGCAGGATTTACAGCAATTAAGAACTCATTAAAAAAATAATCGAAAAAAATCTCCAGTGGAGATTTTTTACCGCGCCTGAAAACAGTAAAAGATAAATGGCGTATTAGAGTTCGATTATTCCGCGATTATACACTTCAATAAAAAAGGCCCCTTACGGGGCCTTTTTTTTATTCAAAATTTAAATTTTTGTTTTACGTTTAAAGGCACTCACATCAACTTTGTGTTCGTATGTTTTTCTACCATTGATGTAGTGAACACATTTCCCGTCAGCACGAACTTCGATAATCCCTTTCACTTCCGTTCCAGGAGCTTCCGACAGAGCGTTCTGATTGACGTTTTTAACAGAGAAAGCGCTGATGGCATTATCCACATAGATATCGTGAATAAGATCCGCATCGTAAGGCTGAAGGCTTCTCTGAACGGTTAAATAATAGGGGGCCATGATTGATGAGCGTTTTGTTTCATGACAAAGACCAAGGAGGTGACCCATTTCATGAAGAACCACTGTCGGAAGGTCAAATTCGACTAATGGATTATTGGTCATAGTGAAACGTGAGCCGTAATCGCGATAGTTTACGATGATATCTGCATGAGTAAGATTGATGTACTGGCCTAGACCTGCACTGCTTGTAATCACACCATAAAACTGAGTGATGGCCAGAGCACTTGAGCTCACTCCACTAAACCATGTATGCGATTTATAAATTCCAATTTCACTGTCTCTGAATGCTGATGTAGTTGAGTAACCTGTTGTCGCTGCCGCAGGAAAGGGAACAGTGATAAGTGATCGCGTGCTGGCCGTGTTCCATACTTTTGCCATCTGCTCGAGTGGGTTTAATCCGGCAACCAGATCTGCACCGGTGTAGTCAGTACTAAACTCCGTCGACATTTTTACAGCGAGTGGAAGATATGAATCATCCCATTTACCAATGAGACATGAGCTTGTAGGATTTCCGATGGCCTGAGTTGTTGTCGTTGATGATTGTTTACAGCTCGAAAGAACGAGCGTGAAAAAAATGATGAATATGAGTTTTGCTTGCAGGCATTTCATTACCCTTTTATCGGGAAGTGAAAAAAAATTATGAGGGTAAAAGTAGAACTTTTACCCTCGTTAGGAATTACTTAGTGTTAGCTTTTTTATGGTCAGCAAGGAAAGCTTCAAGGCCGTTAGTTGTTAACGGGTGTTTGTATAAAGCTTTGATAACTGAAAGTGGCATTGTTCCGACATCAGCGCCGATCAAAGCAACTTCTCTCACGTGAGCAGAGTGGCGGATAGAGGCAGCAAGGATTTTTGTTTTGAATCCGTAGTTGTCGTACATCTGACGGATTTCAGAAATCAGGTCATTTCCATTTTGTCCGATGTCATCGAGGCGTCCGATGAATGGAGAGATATAGGTAGCTCCTGCTTTAGCAGCTAAATGCGCCTGGTTCATTGAAAAACAAAGTGTCACATTGGTCTTGATACCTTTACCGGAAAAATGCTTGCAGGCCGCGATTCCGGCCTCAGTAAGAGGAAGCTTGATCACAACGTTCTTGTGGATTTTAGAAAGCTCAGTTCCTTCCTTTATCATACCATCCAAGTCGGTTGCTATAACTTCAGCTGAAATAGGTCCGTCGATGATTTCAGAAATTTCTTTAATGACGTCTTCTTGTCTTCTTCCGGTTTTAGCAATGAGAGATGGGTTAGTTGTCACGCCATCGATAATACCCAACTGAACAGCTTCTTTAATTTCAGCGATAATTCCAGTGTCTAGAAAAAATTCCATATATGGTTCCTTGATAATAATTGTTCAGGAAAAGAGTACTGCCGACATTGAAGTTCATCAAGTTTTTCCCACTGGGACAGAAAAAAAAGTGAGCTATAATAAGGGTATGAATAAACTGTTATTAGGATTACTTCTGGTTCTTATGAATTCCACGCAAGCAGTGGAGTCGAGAGCGATGGGCAACCGGACTGTGAAGAGCAATCTTACCAACAGTGTTAAACGTGAAACCTTAGTGATTGATGCCGATTCTTTTTACGATACAAAATTTGATTACGATTCATTTTCCGGCCGCGTAACAGACAGAGACGCGACCACTTCCATTGTTAAAATTGCCAGCGAAAATAAAAACGTTAAGTTTTTCCGTGCAGGCGATTTGGTTGAATTCAGAATACAGGCGAGCAAAGACGGTGATTACTGCCAGGGATTCGTCAGAAGTATCGAGCCCGATTATTTTGTCATGTACACCAAAGATCTGCAGCCGTGTTTTCCTAAAGAAGAATATTTCAGACGTGGAACTGCACTTGTCATGCGCTCAGAAAAACTCGGGCAGCGTGTGCGTGAAGCTTCTGTTTACCGCGCGAGTTTAATCAATAAGAAAAAAGATTTCATGGGGCAGTTAAACGGAATCAATGGTGATGTCTGGAATTTTGAAGAAAGAAAAATTCAGGTGGCCGCGGATTATGACCGTCGTATTGCTGAGATGGAAAAAGAAAAAATTAAAGCGCTTGATGAACTTCTATCACGTAAGAATGATCAGATTAAGTTGCAACGAGAACTTGCTTTTCGTTTAGATAATATTGATAAGGAATTAGATTTTTACCGTATTGAAAAACAGGATTTGATGTTTGATCGCTGGCATCTAGATCATGATTTGGGGTATCCGGTTTATGATAAACCAGAAGAAGTGAGGCCACGCAGGGCCAGTGGTGAAAAAGTAATAGATGACTAATAGTCTATTACTATCTAGTGATTTAAATCATATTTTTTTACTATTTTTGAAAATTCCCCACCGGAAATTAAATTTTTTATAGCTTTCTTAAGGGCAAAAATTGTTTGAGGGTCAGCACATTTTTTGGATAAAAAGAGTGTAAAATATATTTTTTCAAATACAAGCGGAGTTCCAAGTTGAGTTTTAGAAATATTCATTTTTTTGGCATTTGAACTCAATCCTATTGTAGATCCTATAACAGCATCAAGCTTATTTGACATAAGCATATTATAAAGTTGCTCATAGTCTTTAGCCTCATATTTAAGAATGGCCTGATCTTAAAATACTTTATCGCTAAAAACTCCTCCTCTGATTATTCCAATTGTTTTCCCATTGAGATCGGTGATTGAATTAAATTTAGTGCCTGCTTTACCAACGACTATTGAATGAAAACCGATGATCGTTGCAACCGGTATGGCATTTTGTATGAGTTCAGAATTAGGATACCTTATGACAAAATCGGCAGTACCATTTTTTAAGTCAAGAATCGTTCGAGGGTATGGGCGTAGTTGGTTTTTAGAAGTGAATCCTTCTTTTTTAGCTATAATGTTGCCAAATTCATAAACCATTCCAGTGGTCTGTCCATCGACTCCAATATAACCAAAAGGAAAAATATCAATAGTATCAATAATTAGCACACAAGCTATTAGCGTGTTATTGGTAAAAAGAATAAAAAGGAAGAGAAAAATTTTAAGCAAATGACTATACCCTGAATAATTAGTTTTAAATTATTTTATTAGTTCCTCTTAATTGTATAATAAATTAATGTTCTGTATTTAAATTTAAAATTAAGAGATAAGTGAATTGTCTAATACTTCAAAAAAAAAGGGCTTCGTAATGAAGCCCTTTTTTTTAGTGTTTTCTGTAATTAGTGTAGATTTCTTCCAGAATATCTTCGTTGTATAAGAAATTCGGAGCGTGCTCAAGGTATAACTTCAAGTCGTATGACGGAGCTAAACCAAGCCATTCTTTAATAAGAGTCGTGCTTTTTTCCTGTTGAATCCACTTGAAGATACATGCCTGACGAAGAGACTTCGGCGTAAGCGTAATCATAAGTTTATTTCTGTAGTCTTCGAAAATAATTTCAACACCACGTGGGCTTAATCCACCAGAAATAATTCTGTATGGGTTAGCGTAGAATAAAAGTTTATCGAATGAGATTTGAGATTTGTTTTTCATTTCTTCAAGAACGATTAAGTATTCAGCGTAAACTTTTCTAAAGATAGCTGGAAGTGTAACTGTATAGGCATCTCTTTTCGGGTGGTGGATAAGAACGCGTGCTTCTTCACCGATGATTGTGATGTCTGAAGTTTTTAGTTCTGAAAGATCAGAAACTTTTAATCCAGCTCCGAAGATCAGAAGGAAAAGGATCTGGTTTCTTTTAGAAAGAAGTTCCTGAATTTTATCCTGAGAGTGAGACTCTTCAACTAAATATGTCCAAAGAGTTTTAACGTCGATAAACGGCGTTGGTCTCGGGATATCAAGAAATTTTGGTGACGTTGGAAGTTTTCTAACAGGGTTAGAAGCAACTAACGATTTGTTTAAAAGGAAATCGAAGAAAATTCTTAGAGCTTGAACACGTCTTCTTCTTGAGTTGTCAGAAGAGTATTTGTTTTCAAGATATTTTCCGTAATTTGTAACTAGTGATTGATCGAAGTTTGAAACTTTAACAGAAGCGTATTCTGTGTTCAGGTAAAAGTTGAAGCAATCTAAGTCAGTTTTGTAGTTCTTTAGCGTGTTCTGGCTTTTTCCCTGAGTGCGAAGGTTCTTATAAAACTCTTGTTGTAACTCGAAAAGTTCAGGGCCGGGAGTGCTGGTGATAAGGGGCATGATAGCTGGATCTTGGACATGGGCATGTTCGCTGGGTGTGTGTGTACTCATAATTAAATCGTCTCTCGTGAAAAGTGTGTGTGTTGAAGACTAATTTCAAAGTGTTAGGGGGGCATAGTATCTTAGTTGGTAAATATTAACAACCAAAAAAGTGTCTCTTGTTAACGCATACTAGAAGTGATAAAAAACGCACCGAGATAAAAACATTCGAATAATAGTGAGCTTCACAGTGCAAGAGACGACCTTCAATAAAGCAATTCAGGCAGATGGCCTTCGCCATTTTTCTGATACAACAGCGTGGCTGAACGCACTTTATACTGAAGCGTCACTCAAAAAATTCGATCAAAACGAGCTGTATCATATTATTTCTAACGAAATTTCTTTTGAAAAGCTTTCCCAAAAAATCAATTACACATTCAAAGATAAAAAAAATCTGATTAAAACTTTAATGCAGTCTACGTTTTGTTATGAAATGAAAGAGACTACATTGCAGTCGAACGAGAGACTGGAATTTTTAGGTGATTCACTAATCAACTTTATCGTTGGTAAAAATCTTTTCCATAAATATCTAAGTAACGACGAAGGTGATCTTTCAAAACTTCGTGGCGCTCTAGTCAACGAAGAAAAACTCGCTGAGCTTGCACGCACAATTGATCTGGGGAATTTTGTTTTCCTAGGGAAAGGAGAGATGCGTACAGGTGGTGCGGAAAAAGATTCAATTCTCGCTGATACGTTTGAAGCATTATTTGCTGGAATTTATTTTGATTCAAACAATCACATTGAAACACTGGAAATTGTTTTTAAGACGATCGTAGAACTGTTCGAAGCAAAAAATAAAGTTGATTTCTATTCAATCAATCAGCTGGAAGTTTTTGATACAAAATCAAAACTGCAGGAACTCACAATGGCCGCGCACGGAGCGTTTCCGACTTATAAAGGAGTCGAGCTGCCGAATAATGGCGGATATAAAGTAGAAGTCTGGCTGGGAGATAAAATGCTTGCTGAGATGACAGGGCCTTCGAAAAAGAAAATTGAAAAGTTGTTAGCTAAAAAGATTATTGATGAAAAACTGTATTGATAAATTGTACTAAAAAAATATGCTGTGCCGAAGGCCAGTGACCACTAACAAGAAAGGAGACGAGAATGTTACTAGAAGACCAGCACCCCCACAACAAATCCATCATGGTCGCAGTTTTAGGGGCACCGAACGTAGGTAAAAGTTCATTGATTAACTGTTTGATCGGAACAGATTTATCAGTTGTAACGAACAAGCCTCAAACGACAAGAAACAAATTCCACTGCGTATTCACAGTAGACCACACAGAAGTTGTTATGGTTGATACTCCGGGTTTACACAAATCGAGCCAGGAATTTAACAAACGCTTAAATGAGCAGGCACGCGAAGGAACAGAAGGAGCAGATTTAAACCTGATCCTGATCGACATCGCCCGCGATATTTTAGGTCAGTTCACAGACTTTAAAGAAAACTTTCAACAAGAACTTGGCCCGACATGGGTTCTGTTTACGAAAGCAGATAAAGTTGAAGAGTCTGATAAACTTCCTCTTGCTGAAGTTTTCGCAAAAGCAAAAGAGCTGCTTCCAAGTTTAGAAAAATTCTTTTTAATTTCTGCGAGAGAAGGGACGAACATTCACCAGTTAACGGGTGCACTTTGTGATGCTGCTCAACCAGGGCCGCATTTATATCCAAACGGAGACGTATCAAACAAGAACCAAAGATTCTTTGTTACTGAGTACATCCGTGAGCAGGCGTTCGAATTATTAAAAGATGAAGTTCCTTACGAAGTGGCAGTTATCATCGATGAATATAAAGAAGTGAAAGGGAAAACTGATCCGAATGCGACAGAAGCACATATCTCTGCATCGATTTTAGTAAACAGACCTTCACAAAGAGCAATCGTTATTGGTTCAAGTGGATCAATGATTAAAGAAATTGGGATCAGATCAAGAAAGAAAATTGAAGTTATGACAGGCGGACCTGTGCATTTAAACCTGCACGTAAAAGTTTCACCGAAATGGTTTACAAATAACTTCGTTCTAGAAGAAATCGGTCTTCCTCGCGCGAAGGATTCTAATCGCGTATGGAGAAAGAAATAATGGAAACGAAAGAATACCACCGCACGATGGTTGTCTCCCTGATCGGAAGACCCAATGTAGGTAAAAGCTCACTATTTAACCGTCTGATGAAGAAAGCTCATAAAGCGATTACTCATGATAAACCAGGTGTAACCCGCGACCGCCACTATGGTATCGCAACATTTGAAGAAGTTGCTCACGAAGGTGCCCGCGACGCTATTCTTGTAGATACAGGTGGATTTTATCCTGAAAAAATCGAAGAGAATGTTCCGAAGAAATACGACCAGATCATGAACAAGTTTTTTAATATTATGACTGATCAGGCGAAACAAGCGATCAGAGAATCGGATTTAATTTTATTCGTTGTAGATTCAAGAGAAGGAATTCTTCCTTTTGATAAAACGATTTCAGATTATATCCGTGCACAGAAAAAACAATTCTGGGTTTTAGTAAACAAGTACGACACTGATAAACAGGAAGGGGAAGAATTAGAGTTCTACAACCTTGGTATCGGTGAAGAGCAGTTATTTAAAGTTTCTGCTGAACACGGACTTGGACTTCTTGACTTGAAGACAGCACTTCACCAGGAACTTATTAAGTTTGAAAAAACACAGAAAGACGAAATGTCGAATCTTCAAAAAGGTGTTACACCGAGAGAGAAGGTTGCTTCACGTCTGGCACTTATTGGTGCTCCTAACGCTGGTAAATCAACTCTTCTGAATCTTTTATTAGGTTCTGAGAGAGCTCTTGTATCAGACATTCCGGGAACAACAGTTGATCCAATTGAAGGATTTTTTGATATCTTCTTTGGTAAAGATGCAGCGAAACTTGATAGTGACGTGGCGTTTGCAAAAACAGACAACCTGTTAATGCAGCAATATGAAGAGTTCAGAAAAAATAACCCTGATGTTTATGAATCACTTTCTATGAGTTACAACCTTGAAGAAGAAGGGACTCGCGGAACTCCTCTTTATGATGAAGATCATTATGAGAGTCCAGAGACTCCATTATTTTCAGAGACTGAACTGGAAGAAGATGACAGCGAAATCGATTACGATGAAGCTTTATCAGATGCAGAAATTCAAAAAACAGAAGAATTGATGTTTGATACTGTGTTTGCAGTTGAAGATGATGTGGATTTTGATGTTGATGACAGTGAAGAACTGGACATTGAAGTTGACCTTGAGAGTGATGTTGAACCGATGGCCGCGAACACTTACTCTGAAGAGTATTTAGCAGCGATGGCATTGATCGAAAAAGAAAAAGAAGAGGAGGGATCACAATGGCGCTCAATGCACATTGTCGATACAGCAGGGATCAGACGCCAGAAATCTGTTGAAGGATTTATTGAGCAGCAGTCGGTTTACCGCTCACTTCGTTGTATTACTGAATCTGATATTATTATTTTCATGATCGATGCAACAATTGGTATTTCTCACCAGGACAGACGTCTTTTAGATATCGCTCTGGAAAAAGGGAAGTCGGTTATTGTTTGTTTAAACAAAGTGGATCTTTTAAAAGAAACACTTCCTGATGAAGAAGCGAAAAAAGAATGGATTGCTGATTTAAGAGCAACAGTTCCGTGGCTGAATCACTGTGACCTGATTCCGATCTCAGCGAAGTACAACAAGCATATTGGTAGACTTCGTGAAGTGATCAAAAAAACGGTTATCATCAGAAACAGCAACATCGGTACAGGTAAACTGAACCGTTACGTTCACCAGTTGTTAGAGACAAACCCGGTTGCCATCAAAAAAGCTGGTAAGAGATTAAAAGTGAAGTACGCTTCGATGTTAAAATCGAATCCTCCGACATTTTTATTCTTCGCCAACCTTTCAACAGATATTCCAGATAACTACAAAAATTATCTGAAGAATGGTCTGAGAAAAGAATTCACCCTGGACAATACTCCAATTCACATCATTTTCAGAACTGGTGAGGATTTGACGAAACGCTTCGGGAAGAAGATGAAAGAAATTACTTAATCTATCAGGGCCTGTTTCATACAGGCCCTTTTTTTTCTCTACTCTTAGTCAGATTTTGTTTTATACTTAATTTATGAAAAATATTTTATGCCTGACACTACTTGTATCTGTGTTCACTTCTACTGTGGTTTTTGCCGTTGATGACGACAAAAAAGACTATGTACTCGATCTTAAAACTTCCACTCTGGTTCCAAAGTACATTGGTAAAGTGAAGATCATTCGCGGGAAAGTGACGGCCGGTGAAAATGAACTGGCAAAAGGGGATAAAATTTATCCAAAGAGTATTGTTAAGACAGAAGAAAAAAGTTTTATCGTTGTTGATATGGTGGATGAAACTGTTTTAACTCTTGGGCCTTCGAGTGAATTTACAATGGAAGATTGGGCCTTCAGGAATAAAGGTGACCGTGAGGGAACTTTTTCGCTCGTTAAAGGAAAGCTTCGCGCTGAAATTAGAATGAAAGTGAAAGAAGATGATCAATTAAAGATAAAAAGTCCGCTGGTTGCCATGGGCATCAGGGGAACAGACGTTTTGCTTAACAATAGTCAGATTGACGGCAAATGGGTGAGCCAGGTGGCACTGGTTGAAGGGAAGGTTATGCTGGTGAATAAGGCGAGCGGAAAAAATACACCGATGGAAAAAAATGATTATATCGAAGTGCCTGAGGGAAAAGACAGCGCCGAAGTTGTAAAAAAACTCGATGAAAAAGATGTCATAAAATACAATGCAACGATTGCGCCCGGTGAAAAAATGCTTCTGGATTATCCTGTTATGGCAAAAAATGACGTTGTTGTTGTTGATCTAAAAGAGGCAGGAACAGACGGCGCAGCACTTGTTAAACCAGCTGCCACAACTAAAATAATTGAATCCGGTGACTGGAAAGAAAATCTTGAAAAATTAAATGAATTAAGAAAAAAAGAAAACTAGTTTTACCAGTTGAAAATGTAACTCACCATCGAACTGTAGGCGTTCCCTCCTAAGTTTTCAAACCCATATCCTCCAGCATTGAGAGGTGCATACTTCTGGGTGTTTTTGTCGTGAAAGGCCACAGAGTGGAAGAGAAATTCCAGACCGATGTAGGATTCCTTGATCTCAATCGGGAATTCAAGCCCGAATCCAACTGCAGCACCTAAACCACCACCTGAATCTTTTGGTAGTTCAGTCTGGTCTTCATATTTGTTGGTTGTATACCAGTATTCAATTCGTGAAATGAAGTATGGGTTTGAATAAGTTATTGCGGTACCGAGATTGGCCGTATCAATGTAGTAGCGGTAGCTGAAGAAAATTCTAAGCATGCTGACGTCGACGAATCCTGGCGCACATCCGGTAGGGCATTCTGTAGAAATATCAGGAAAACCTAAAACCGCATCTTTTAAAAACATTGAGTGCTTTGAGTATTCGAATCCAAGGCCCAGAGCTGACTGGAAATCCTTGAAGAAAGTAAAAGACATTCCGTATGTCGGTGGTTGGTTTTCGTAAGCTAAACCTCTGTTGCCGTCGAAAGTTGTAAGTCCTAATGAAACGTTGAAAGAAAAGAATCTTCCGTATCTGTAGAATCGTTCATCTTCCACCAGCTTTGCATCTTCAATGTCTTCATTGAAGTCATTGAAGATATCTCCACCAACGTTTAAGTCGTCATCGTCAGCAGAAAAAATATCGTTGGCCGCTTCCTGGGCACGTACATGTCCGGAAAAAATTGTAAAGGCCGCGAATAGTGAAAAGATTAAGATTTTTTTCATAGGTAAAAGTGAATTCCTACCACTAAAAAGTGGCTGCCGATCGTTTCAAACACAAAATCTTTTTTCTTGTTGGCCGAAACACCAAATTCAAAACTAAATCCAAGGGAATTTAATCCCGTGAAATGAAACTCACTCCCTAAACTTAAATCAAACTGGAAACCGGAATATGTTTTTGCATCTTCTTTTGTCGAAATAAGCGCACCCATTCCCGCCAGATAAAAATTCAACTGGGGTTCATCGAAAATATTTCTATAAAGTTTAATACCAACACCAAGGCCTCCATCATTTTGAGATGAAGAAAAACCAATCAATCCACCATAGGCGAATGATTTTGATTTCTGAATTTTAAAAGAAAGAGCGGGGATATCGTTTTTAAGTTCATTAGATACGCCAAGTCCTAGTCGGTTGGTTTTTTCTAACGCCTGTGCTCCGAAGGATAGTGAAAGCAAGCATAATGCTACGAGTGCTCTCGAAGAGAGGAAGTTTTTCAACTTTTGCATAGGTTAAATCCTTTTACCCTAAATGAAATAATCTTGCGCCGTGTGTTTGGCACTTTTTTAATATATATTTATTCTAACTAAGCTCTCTATTTTTGACAACTTAACAAAGCCTTTTTACAATGACTTTGTTTAAAAAATAACACAACTTCAAACAAGGGTTACTGATGAATAGTACGACTACGACTGCGAACAACCGCAATATCAACGAAATCACTTCAGACAACGCTCAAAGCTTCATTGTTAAAAACAAAGTTGCTGTTTACACAGTTATCGGACTAATTGTGGCGGCCATTGTTGGTTTCGGTCTTTTCAAGCAATTCGGTGAAAAATCTCAGGACGCTTATAACTCAAAAATCTATACATTCGAATCAACAGTTCTGAAAGATTATCTGGCAAAGCCAGCTGATACAACTGCTGCAAAAACTCTGGAAAATGGAATTCAAAATCTTCACCTGGAAATGGGGAACTATCTTGGACTTCTTCCGGTTGTTATAAAAGCTAGTGATGCACTTGTGGCAAGTTCACATTTTGCAGAAGCAAGATCAGTTCTTGCTGTAGGTGAAAAAGTTTCTAACGATGATTACTCTGATTATTTCATTCAAAGCCGCCAGGCCGTTGTATTCGAAGATATGGGCGAAGATAAACTTGCCATTGAAACTCTGGAAAAAATGACATCGAAATCTGTAAAAGTATTCGAAGGAAAAACTTATCTTGATCTTGGGCGCCTCTATTTAAAAACTGGTGACAAAACTAAAGCTAAAAAGAACTTCACATACGTTGTAGAAAAAGCAAAAGACGAAGCAGAGTTCGTAAAAATTGCGAATCTTTATCTTTCTAAGCTTTAATTGATATCTCACAGGTAATTTAATGAAAAAATATTGTATCGCTCTCGTTATTGTTTTATCAGGAGCGCTTTCTTCATGTGCAAACATGGGGGAATATAAACCGACTAAAGTTCAGGATCCAAAACCAAGGCTTACAGCTTCATGGATTAAAGATCTTGATCCAAAGTACGACAGCGGAAATTTACCTATCGCACTTCAGTCACCACTGATCAACGAAGGGATTGTCTACGCCGGCCATAACTCTGGTTTCATGCAGGCCTATGAACTGGACAATGGAAGAGTCATCTGGAGTGAGTACGATGGATCAACTTACCATGCTGGAGCCGTTGCCTACAAAGACCAGGTTGTTTACGGAACAGTCCAGGGAAGAGTTATTTCCAGAAATGGTATTCTTGGAACGATTAAATACTCTGTGGATCTTGGTGCTTCAGTTGAAACACGCGGAGTTATTTATAATGGAAGAATTTTTTTCCAGCTTCGAAATCACCAGGTGTTCTGTCTTGATGTAGAGACTGGAAAAATTATCTGGGCCTACAAAAGATCAGTTCCTTATTTAACGACAATTCAAAGAACAGCTCAGCCAGTCGTTTATAAAGACAAAGTTCTTGTGGGTTTCGCCGATGGAACATTTGCTGCTTTATCAATGGATGAAGGGGTTCTGTTGTATGAAACAAAACTTTCTACAGCTTCGAAGTTTGTCGACGTAGACAATCCGGCGTTTATTTACGATGACCGTATTTATATTTCGCCAGTAGGAAGCAATCTTAGTTTACTGGACCCGAACACGGGAAAAGTTTTAAGAACTTCTGATTTCGCAGTTACCCGCGCTCCACTTCTAAGAGACAATCAGTTAATTTTTGGAACTCCTAATGGAGAGCTGGTTTTAACTGATAAAAACCTTAATGTGCTTAACACTGTTAAAATTTCTAAAGGGATGATCACTTCGATGGTTCCATACAAAACTTACTATGCTGTTTCAACAACAGTGGGTGAGATTAAACTGGTTGATCAAAAATCACTGGAAGTCATGGAGACTTATAAATTAGGCCATGCTTATTCAGCGGTGTTTGGTGAGATGCAGTCGACGGGAGATAATCTTGCGATTTTATCCAGCCGAAATAGACTCTTTTTATTCAAGTAGACCAAAAAAAAGCTCCTAAGGAGCTTTTTTTTGGTCTACTTAGAAGTCTTAATATGATCAAAGTATTCTTTCGCCCACTCAACACTTAATCTCGACATCACTTCATTAGCATACGGAGCTGAAAACTCTTTCGCCTTAGGTTCAACTGATGCAATCGATCTCATAGGTGTCGCCTGGATTTTATCAAGTGAAGTTACCAGTGCGATGTTTGAAAAGATTGTCGTTTTAAGAAGTGTATTCATATTCTTCTCAGCAGGCTTAAACTCGCTGTTCTTAATATGAGTGATTAGATTTTCATAAATGTAGTAGTTATTACTCACACCAAATTCACAAAGCTCTCTGATTTCAGAATAAGTATTAGCTAAATGAATATCAATGGCCTGATGAACCATCTCATTCATTTTAGAATCGTTGTTCGCCACTTTTTCTGAGCGGAAAATATCGATTACCTTTGGAGTTACTTCATCTTTAGAAAGAGGAAGTGAAAGCTCTGGTCTGCCTGCTACATATTGAGGGTCATTAAATCTTTTTGAATCGTAAGAAAATTTCTTTGCATCTTTATTTACAACATTCGAGAAGGCACCGGCAGGTTTTCTACTTTTGTGCTCAAGTAAGCTGGTATGAAAGTGCGGACAGATATTTACGTTTGGTGCTTCGAAAGATTGAGCATATTTTTTCATGCTTTCGTATTGTCCAAACAGTGTCAGGAAATATAGTTTTTTATTCGATAGTGTCGCTTCTTCGCTTGAAGTTTTTTCTACAGATGTACCTGTTGATTCATTGCTGGCCGGAGAGCGTTTAGAAGATGCCTTGAATTGAAACCCCTGGGCATCAATTTGAGGAACAGTATTTTTTCCGATTGTGGGTTGTGGCGAATATCTTGCCATTTTATCGTGGTAACTTTCAGGACCTGCACATGATGAAAGTACAGCTGAAAACGCTAGAGTCATTAATACGCATGTATTTTTTTTCATAAGACGCCTCTCCATGGGCCTCACTTCTCCAGGTATCCGGAGTGTAAGATGAAAACTTATCGGCGAAAGATGAAAAAAATTTACGTCCTAAAGAAGAGATTCTTCTTTAGGACGTACGTATGAACAATTTTATGGAATTACATATTTAAGACGTAGGCAAAAACTAGCGGAGCAACGATTGTAGCATCAGATTCAATGATGAATTTCGGAGTGGCCTTGTCAAGTTTTCCCCAGGTGATTTTTTCGTTTGGAACAGCTCCAGAGTAACCACCGTAGCTCGTTGTTGAGTCTGAAATCTGGCAGAAGTAACCCCATAGTGGAGTGTCTCTTTCAAGATCCTGCTCAAGCATCGGAACTACACAAATCGGGAAGTCACCGGCGATACCACCACCGATCTGGAAGAATCCCATCGATGACGTTTTTGTCACTTCAGTATACCAGTCAGCAAGTCTCATCATCGTTTGAATACCTGAGTTCATGGTGTGAACGTTTTTTACACGTCCTTCAATACAGGCAGCAGCGTACATATTTCCGTTCGTTGAATCTTCCCAACCAGGAGTATAAATCGGAAGATTTTTTTCCATAGCTGCAATCATCCACGAATTTTTTGGATCAATCTGATATTCATCTTTTAAAGCACCTGATCTTAAAACTTCCCAGAAGTAATAGTGAGGAGGGTGAGATTCACCTTTAGCATCAGCTTTTTGCCATTCTTTGTTGATTAGAGCTTCGATCTTTCTCATCGCTTCGTGCTCTGGAATACATGTGTCTGTTACGCGGTTTAGTCCTTTTTCTAAAAGGGCCATTTCGTCGTCAGCAGTTAATGCTCTCCAGTCTGGAATGCGGTGGTAGTGATCGTGAGCAACAAGATTGTAAATATCTTCTTCAAGGTTAGCACCTGTACAGCAGATAGCATGAACTTTATCTTGTCTGATCATTTCTGCGAATGAAATTCCAAGTTCAGCAGTAGACATTGCCCCTGCCATTGTTACGAACATTTTCCCGCCATTTGCAAGATGAGTTTCCCATCCTTTAGCTGCATCAACTAATGAAGCAGAGTTAAAGTGGAGATAGTTTTTCGTAATAAATTCTGAAATAGGTCCGCGTTTCATAAATTCCCCTGACTATTTTAAGTATGTATAAGATTTTAAGCAGCTCTCGTAAAAATCAACCAGACGAACACCTTCACGCGGATTGATTTTCCCGCTCTGAATTTGTCTGTCGATGTTCTTTTTCATTGTGTAGGCCATTGCTTCCGGATTGTACTGCATAGCTGCCAGTACAGATTCAGAGCTCGATCCTTTTATCACTTCTTCAATGTAGAAATCTGTTGGATCTTCATCATCACAGAAAACATGGACTTCATTTAAGCGTCCAAATAAATTGTGAAGGTCTCCCATAACGTCCTGGTAAGCACCCGTTAAAAATAATCCAATGTTGTATTCTTCATCAGGACGAAGTTCGTGTAGTGGAAGTAGTGATCTCGTTTCGTTGATGTCGATAAATTTATTAATTTTTCCATCAGAGTCACAAGTAATGTCTACGAGAGTTCCCAAAACTTCCGGTTTTTCATTCAGGCGAGTGATCGGAACGATTGGCAGAAGCTGTCCAATGGCCCATAAATCAGGTGCAGATTGAAAGATAGAGAAGTTACAAAGGTACTGGGGAGCAATCCCCTGATCGATGTCGTACAGGTTCTCAGGAATGAATTCCATAGTTGGAAGAAGAGCAGAAATCTTTTTTGTAATTTTCCAGAAAAGAGTTTCAATGCGTGCACGTTCTTCAAGTTTAAGGATTCCCAGACGGAAAGCATTTTGTGTTTCACGCTTAAAGTCCAAAGCATCGTTATAAACTTCCTGTGCATTTTCTTCATTGATCGTTTCAAGAAGGTCTCTCATATTTCCAACGAGAGTATGATCGCCTTCAACTTTATCTGTATTGAAGTCAGTGAATGAAGTTTCAATTTTATCGACAACATTTGTGATCACGCATGAGTGGCGAGCTGTAATCGCGCGGCCAGATTCTGAAACAATATTTGGATGTGGAACTTTTTCAGCATCACAGATTTCTTTTAAAATATAAACAATGTCAGAAGCGTAGTCTGCAAGTTTGTAGTTCATTGATGAATCACTTGTCGATTGTGAACCATCGTAATCAACTCCAAGACCACCACCAACATCGAAGTACTCAAGAGGAGCACCTATTTGAACCAGCTTCGCGAAAATTCTTCCACCTTCACGGATAACTTCTTTTACAGTTCTGATGTCAGTAACTTGAGATCCGATATGGAAGTGAAGAAGTTTTAATGAATTGATGAAACCTTCATCTTTTAAAATTTGAACAGCAGTCAGGATTTCAGCAATCGTTAAACCAAACTTTGCTTTTTCTCCACCAGAGTCTGCCCATTTTCCAGAACCTTTAACTACCATTTTTGCACGCAGACCAATGATAGGTTCAACGTTCATTTCGCGAGAAAGTTTTAGAAGAGTATAGAGTTCAGAAAATTTTTCGATAACGACGATCGCTTTTCTTCCAAGTTTATTTCCAAGAAGAGCAAGGCGAAGGTATTCTTCGTCTTTGTATCCGTTAAGAATTGTCAGTGCATTTAAATTTTCATTGTATGCAAGAACGGATAGTAGTTCTGGTTTTGATCCAGCTTCAAGACCGAAATCGTAGGGAGCGCCGGCATCGACGATCTCTTCAACAACTTCTCTCATCTGGTTTACCTTAATCGGATAAACACCTTTGTACTGGCCGTTGTATCCTGCTTCACGAATGACTTCGCGGAAAGTTTCGTTAATAACTTTTACATGTGATCTTAAAATATCGTGGAAACGAATAACGATTGGAAGTGGAATATTTTGAGCTTTCATTTCTTCCAGTACTTCAGAAATATCTATACGCGGGCCATTTTCTTCACGGTGAGGAAGAACACAAAGATGTCCCTGATCGTTGATATCGAAGTATCCATCACCCCAGCGACTGATGTGATAAACATCGTCAGCTTCTTCTTTTGTCCAGGGAATGGGCGCGTTTTTTTTGTCGTTTTCCATGTTCGTGTCACCTCAAAAGGCCAAAAATTTGTAAGGCCAAAATGTAACGTATTTGAGCTAGTTGCACAAACGGAAATTTGCTAAATTTTGAGGGTGACGACGACTGGATAATGGTCAGAAGGAAGTGCATATCGCTGGAAAGAATCCTGAGGGTAAGGAAGGATGACTCCATGAGGGTCGCGGTAGTGGTAAATGCCCGATTCTTCTTTTTTTACCAGTGAATGAAGCTCCGGCGGAAGCATTATATAGTCCAGCTGAGACGCCTCTCGGACAAAATCACGGTTGAAATGGAAGTAAGAAAATCTTCGCTCAGGCACCTCTGAGATGACTTCAAGCACATCTTCCAGGTCTGTTTTTTCGTAAAGGGCCGCAAATTCAGGGTCGACAGATTCTCTTTGGGCACGGCCGTTAAAATCTCCGGCCACAATCACAGGAACTCCGGGATAGTCTCCTCGTCGTTCGTTGTATATTTCCACCAGCTTTTTGAGCTCGGCAGTTCTTCTCATAACTCCGTTGTAATCAATTCCTTCTTTATCCAGTTTTGATTTTAAGTGAACCAAAAGAAGAATCATTTCGACTTTTCCATCCTGAAGCAAACGAAGTTCAGAAATATCTCTGGAGAAACGATGACCTTTTAATTTTTTTCCACTGTTTTGTGATTCAGTTACTTCGTGAGGGTAGTTGAACTCAAGTGAAGTTTCTTTGTGACTTACGATCTGGTGAAAATGAGCGAGACGTTTGTTGATAAGGTAACCGATTTCAATTCCACGGTCTGAATTTCCCTTGATGAGAGCAGTAAAATATTTATCTTCAAGATACCTGCTGTTGAATAAATCAAGGCTGTGAATTCCGCCGACTTCAACCAGCATGATAATATCGGCATCGATTTCTTTTAATGTTCTGGCGATCCATTCAACCTTATCGAGTGGTTTTTTATAACCTTCACCTGGGCCAGTATGCATAAGAAATAAATTTTCTACGTTAAAGAGGCAGAGTTTCAATTACAACTCCAGCCAAATAGCATTGGTCGATAGGACTTTGTGGATTTGTCCCAGATATCTTTACAAGTATAGCCTTGATAGAAAGTAGGTGATGGTGCTTCTCTTACGAAAACATCTACCTGCTCTTTTAAGCAAACAGCTTCTTTCACTGTTTCTTTAATTGTTTCGACTTTTGAAATTTTAATCTGTCCTTCACGGTTGATTCTAAGTCCGTAATACTTTCCGTCATCTTCTCTCAGATAATAGTAATATCCATTTTCACTGAATGTCGGAGTATCTCCGCGCGGAACAATCATCGTGAATATTTTTTTATTGGCGTCTACACCGACAGCTTTGGAAAAATAAAGAGTCGTAAAATCTTTTAGTTCCGAACTCATCAGGTTTTTTCTGAATACTTCACTGATGTAAAATTTAGAAGCTTCTTTTTTATGTTGTTTGCAGGGAGAGTCCCACATCATGATTCTTGGAAGAACACCTGCTTCTTCTGCGGCCCAATTGGCTATGGGTACGCCGAAATTATTTTGCAGAAATTTATTGAAGTCACTTTCAGAGATTTTATTTTTGCCAAACTTATCAAGTTCTTCTAGCCATTGTTGTCTGACAACACCCGTTTCTTTCTGGCAGTAAGCATTTTCCGGACAGCCTGGAAATTCAATTTTATTGTATTCGAGTGCTGCAAAAGTAGATGCAGACATTGTTAAAAAAAAGGCAGACGAAATTAATAATCTAAGCATGAGTTCATCCTAAAACTGATATTTAAATTTAACCTCATTTTCGATGGAATTCCTAAACTTATTTCGGCCTTCCAGCCAATTAATTTGGGCCTTCCAGCCTTTCAATTTAGTGTAAAGCCCAAAAGTTGAGCGATCGAGGAGGAGAAACTCCTGCCTTGGGGATTTCCGGCCTTTGAAGTCGAGGTCTTTGATGAAATCCTTAAAAAGCTGGAATGGATTTATTTCTGTAATTGTGTGTACACCTTCAACGGTGTAAGGAAGATAAAGATCGCGGATCATGTGAAAATGGCGTACCAGAAGTTCTTCTTCATCTTCTTCGCGGAACATCTGAAGTTTTTTTGAAATGATAAAATAAATATCGGAACGGTTTTCTTCCATCGACATCATGAGACCCGTGTAATCGACCACGAAGTCACGGTCAAACTCTCTGGTTGATCCAAAATCGAGCATGATAATTTTATCAGGTTTAAAGAGATAATTTCCATTTTGCGGATCTGTGTGAAGTCTATTGAGTTCAAAAAGTGAAAACAAATAACTTTGATACAAAGAAGTGCCAAGAAAATTTTTCTGCTCTTCCGTATAATAGAGTGTGTCCTCAAATGAGTCACCTTCAACCCATTCCATAGTTAAAATCTGCTCAGTACAGAATTCAGGATGGACGGCCGGGATGTGAATCATTGGAAATTTATCTTTATACTGCACTTTGAAATACTGAATCTGTTCCATCTCGTGCAGATAATTGCACTCTTCAAGAAGAGATGTTTTTAGCTCTGCAATCATTCCGTCGATGTTTGGTTTATTGGGATAGAGAAGGTGGACCAGTCTGTCGATCTTATGCAGATTCTGAAAATCGTATTTGATGGCGTTGACGATTTTCGGGTACTGGATTTTAACGGCGACCGATTCTCCAGTATGAAGTTTTGCCCTGTGTACCTGGCCGATACTTGCTGCAGCGATAGGTTTTATTTCGAATTCAAGAAAAAGTTCTTCCGGTGTTTTTTTGAAGTTTTCCATAATCATGCGTTTGACTTCTTCATCAGGCATTGATGGTGAATTTTTTTGCAGGTCACGGAAGAGATCAGAAATTTCTTTTGGTAAAAACATATCTTCGGAAATAGAAATCATTTGTCCTAGTTTCATCATGGCGCCTTTTAATTCGCCCATAGTCTGGATAATTTCTTTTGAGGCCTTGATCTTCAGGCCCATGTCTTTTATTTCAGGATTTTTATCAAGGTAGCTTTGTGCTTTGGTTTTTGCAGCATCAACTGCAAGTTGAGCTGTCGCCTTCGTAAGACTTGTTCCGACACTTAAGAAGCGGGATAATTTAGAGGACTTGAAGTCGTCTCCCATTATTTTTTATTCCTCATTTTTTATTTTTTTTCATATCGTCGATACGGGCCTTACCATTTTCGAAACGGCGGATTTCATCTTCTGTTTCTGGGATAAGTCCTCTGATTTGAATTGGTCTTCCGATATCATCAAGGGCAACGAATGCAAGATAGGCGGTTGTCGTATGTCTTGTGATTCCCGTGAAGGGATTTTCAGCAATAACTTTTACACCAACAAGCATCGATGTTTTACCGACGTAGTTGATACTTGCTTTAATCAGCGCGTGGTCTCCGATTTTCATCGGTGCCTTAAAGCTTATGTCATCGACGTGAACAGTGACGACAGGTCTGTTTGAGTGTCTCTCAGCGCACATTGCTGCTGCCATATCGATCCACGACATGACGACGCCCCCGAAGATTGAATTTTGTGGATTGGTATCGTTGGGCATAACGAGGAAGCGCATTTCAACTGCACTTTCGGCCACGGTTTTTGGCTCGTTTTGATTTTTCATAAACATCCCTGTTTAAAAGTCTGACGTAAATTTATCTTAGTAAATTATAAACTCTTTTTACTAAAAGGGATAGAATAAGAGCACCAAAGAGAACGACTGCGAGAGTCGCGCCACTTGGAAGTCCGAAGGCGTTAGCAAGGACAATTCCGATCACAGCAAAAACCACTGAAAAAATCGTGCTTATAGCAAATGTCTGCCTGATATTAGTGGAGAATTTCAATGCAAAAAAACCTGGTACCAGTAAAAGTGTTTCCACCAGAACTGTTCCGGCCAGTTTGATGCTGGTAACAATTAAAAAAGCGAGTAAAACAAAAAATGCATAATGAAAAACCTGCGCTCTAATTCCTGAGGTAATTGCTCCTTCTTCGTCAAAAGTTAAGAAGAGCCATTTTTTCATCGGAATGAGAATCACAAGAATGGTAATGATTAAAATAATAAACGACAGGTACAAATCTTCTTTGGTTAAAAGCAGGATATTCCCGAATAAAAAACTTAAAAGATCACTCTGGTCTTTGGCAAAAAGTGTATGAATGATAATTCCGAGTGCCATCGAAGACGTATAAAAAATTCCTATCAAAGAATCATTGGGAAGTTTTTGTCTAAAAGTTGAATAGGCAAGAAACAGTGTTAAAAAAATTGTAATTAACAACGTCGATAAAAAAACCGGCAAGGCCTGTGTGGCCTGAAAAAGGCTTAACGAAATTGCCAGACCGAGTAGAGTCGAGTGAGAAATCGCTGCGCCCATGAAAGCATTCTTTCTCGCGATAATCAGTGGAGAAATCAGGCCACATGTAAGCGATAAAAAAATTGTCCCGAGCAGTGCGTACAATAAAAAATCGTAATGAAGGAAGTCTGTAAAGTAAGCGCTCACGGTTTTCTCCTGATGAAAGGATGAGAAATAGGCGCCGGGATCATGTCATGATCATGTTCGCAGAAGTGATGATTGTGCGGATGATCCGTACCTAAATCTTTTTCGTGAATTAATAGATGTTCAAACTCACAGTGATAAATATCTTCAAGAATATTTTTTGTAAGAAAATCCTTATGGTCATGCCAGTGATAATTGCGGTTCAGGCATAAAATATTCTGGCAGCTCTTGATAATCTGGTTAATGTTGTGATCGACGATCATGACAGCAGTGCCATCGCGCTTTTTAATGTTCTCAATGAGTGCCAGCAGCTGATCCTGTCCTTTACTGTCGAGACCCTTAGTGGGTTCATCCAGAAGAAGTAGCTGAGGTTTTTGAATCATTGCGCGGGCGATGAGTACCCGCTGTTTTTCTCCACCGGAAAGTTTTGAAAGTAACGAATTCTTTTTGTGGGAAATACCAACGATTTCTAAAAGTTCCTCAATGAGTTTTGGATTTTTAATTTTATACAGTGACATTGAGAAATCCAGAAACTCAAAAACCTTCACCGGCATTGTTGGATTTAGTTCACTAGATTGCGGGACATAAGAAAATAAATGAAAAGGGTAACCTTTAAATTCACTGACAGGCTTTTCATTGAAAAAAATTTCACCGCTTGAAGGTTTCAGCAGTCCTGCAATGATTTTCATTAACGTAGATTTACCACCGCCATTAGGGCCTAGTACGCCAAGGCTTTCTCCGCGTTTTAATGAAAATGAAATATCTTTCAGGATCGGATCATATCCATCATAGCTAAAGCTGATTTTTTCTGCGCGAAGGATTGTCTCACTCATTTTAGCGCCTTTAATTTTTCGTTGAAAATTTTCAGCACCTGAAAATAATCTGTGCCTTCTGAATTCGCTGTATCTATATTCACGACAAGATCCGTGTTTCTTTTTTTCGATAGAATATTTTGAGGTACGCTTATTTTTGTTTCGATAACCCAGATAGCTTTGGGTGACTTAAGGGCATCGTAAAGTTTTTTAACGGACTGAGGAGAGGCTTCAGAATGGTGACCAGAGCCTTTTATCGCTACAACCCCACTGGAAAATTTTAGTGATTCAAGTAAAGGTAATAAAGCATCGTGAGTGAGAATGACAGGAAGTTTTAAAGATTCCAGGGTCGATTGTAATTCCGCGGTGACTTTTGCACCTTCTGTTGCACAAGTTTTATTTTGTGGAAGAGTTTTTAAGTAACCCATGGCCACAAACTGTTCTTCCATATGAGTTTTGAGTGAACAGAAAATTTTAGGGTATAACCAGAAGTGGGAAAGTGGTTCGCGACTAATAGATGCGTATTGATTGTAGTCGCTGTCTTCAAGCGGAACATTGATAGTTTTCACGCTGTTCATTTTAGAGCGCTGGTAATTTACTTTTTTAATCCAGGGATTAAGTTCAACGGGGCCAGAAATTAAAATTTCTGATTTGATCAGGTCTTTCACTTCAGTTGTTGTAGGTTCAAACTCATGGGGGTCTCCCACAATTTTTACGAGAGATTCAAATTCAAAATTAGAAATATGATTTTCAGAGAAAATAATTTTAGCGACTCTGCATAATTCAGGATGTGAACACGAGATTTTTACTCCTGCAATTACTGGACTTACAAACAGGAAAAATGGCACAAGAAAGATGGTCTTCATGAGGCCAATTTAGCAGACTAAACCGGAGTTGAAAACGGTTTTCTGCGAGTTATTTGCAATAATAATGGTGGTCCCAGCGATAGCCGTTATCAAAAGGGAACTTGCCGGCATTATTACCGGATGCTTCTGAATCGATAATCGAGTCAACGATACTGATAGGATAAGAGAAATTCGTAGTCCCAGATGGCAACACATATCCGCTGTATGGTTCAGGTGGGAACTGGCCGAAAGATCCGCCGTTACCAACTTTTAGGTTTGCACAGTATGCTTTTCCTAATTCTTCCAGTTTCTGGAAAGTACTCGGTCTCATTTTTGGTTCACCAGTATACTCGTTAAAGTCACTTTGCTCTTCAGTCACAGTTGTTCCGTCTGATGATGGCAGTAATAAACCACCGCCTGGTTGAGTATCGCCGATACCTTCACCGGAAACAAACTTATTGAAGAAAACATTTAGATCAGTACCAATAGGAAGTTTACAAGTCAGTTTTCCGCTTGTTGTATTGGCGTATCCTGAACAGCATTTTGCACCTGATGCAGTTTCTTTTCCTAATGGAGTACAGCAAGTAAAATCTTTTGAAGAGAAGACTGCTGCGTGAGAAAGTTGATCCTGATATGTAAATTTATTTCCGATGTTCCCCATGTTTGGAGTGGACTCGGGTTCACTTGTTCCGTCTTCATCATAATTCATCAGCTGATTATAAACCAAGTTTGTTTTTGCGACAGCATCGAACTGTGCTCTGGTTTTAATAGTCGAGCTGAAAATTCCCGGAACTAAATTGTCCTGGTTATTGTTACAGTAGATCGGCTCGTAAGTTATTTGTGGAATACCGATCAGCTCTAATCTTCCAAGTTTTGTTAAGTAATAATACGCATTCCCTGGAGTTGAAACTCGCGTTCCTTTTTGTTTTTCCAGCGGCTGGAAATCGATGACAACAGAAGCGTATGCCCATTTTCTTGAGGCAACAGCACCAGTGTAAGCTTTCACGTTTAACATCGGACGATTTTGTGTTTTAGAGTTTGCAGAGACACACCATGCTTCATTTATTCCAGCACCAAGAGCATCAATTGGCTGTCCGTTTGCAACGTTGGCAGGATAATTGGCAACGTTATTACAAGTCGCAGCTGAAACCTGAAGGTTCGTGATGTTTACAACTTCAATTCTTCCATCAGCGTAAAAATATTTAACATAAATTTTGCTAAAGCCTGGTGTGCTTGTAGCTGTATTGAATGGAATGTAAGCAGGAAGGTATATACTCACACCATAATCTGTATCGATGCTACTGAACCATGTAAGTGCGCTCTTCGATCCATCAGGATATGTGTAAAGATCATAAGGCCATTGAGTAAATGTATACGCGAAAGGCTGGTATGGAACATCCTGATTCATTTTGAAAGTATAATTTCCAGTTGTAATATCTCCAACCGGGCCGGTGTCTAGTCTTGTGTTTCCAAGTGCAGGTGAAGCTGTAAATGCACCAGCTGCTGCATATGGAGGTGCTGTTGCCCAAAGCGGAACAGAGGATTCATCTGACGGTAGATTTTTTACATCAGATGGTTCATAGAAAAGTGGAGGAACAATTGTGTATCCGTTAATATCTCTGTAAAGAATTTGCATACAACCATTTTGCGATGGTGATTTACAGAAATATTCATACTCTCTCTGGAAAGTAGATTTAACAATTTTATCAGCAGCATCACCAAAACCATTGTAGTCCGGAGAAACTAAAGGAGAGCGGTAGTTTAGACACTGGAAGTTTGATGTCTCAAGAGACAGACGACTTTTCACTGTCCAGTCGTGAGTTCCGTCAGCAAATTTTCTTACCCATCCGCCACCACAGCAAGTAAGGGATCCGGTTTCATTGATAACTTTCCACTGATTTTTCGAAGGTGCAGCAGTCGCTGTTACAGCAGGAATTGAAGCAGGACTTGAAATTGCCGTATCAGAAACTGTATAACGAGAGTAGCGGTTAGCTGCTTTCGGTTCATACGTTGCAAATTTTTTCGTATCAAGATTTACGTTTGTTCCCATATTTTCTGGAACGATTGTCGCAGGGCCTGTCGTGTACATAGTAAAATCTTTTCCGATTTCACGACAGCAGCGGTTTTGATTTAATTGATATGTATTGTAAGCAGCAGATCCAATAGCTGGAGTCGCATCACCCTGGCCGCACACTAAATTTTCCTGCCAGTAGCTTTGTTCTGCCTGTGTTCCACCAAAATAACTTAAATTCAACGAACCTACTGTATCAGAATGAAGTCTGTTTGGCCCGCAGTCTAAATCTGTAAAACACGCTGAACCAGCTCTTCTAAAGCAAGCATCGGCCGCTAAAACTGGTTGTGTAATATTTCTTAACAGAGCAAGTGAGCCACCTTCGATGTTGGCGAACGCAGAAGCAAACGTTCCTGTATCTTTTGCTTCACCACCACAGCTGTTTTGCATCGCTGATAATATCTTGATATTTGCAGCAGCATGATCAGCATAATTTAAATCTACTCCAATAGCAGGGCATGAAACTGTTCTCGCTGTTAAGCTTGTACCGGCCCCTGTGATAGCTGATCCACATGACCCTACTTGAGAAATATAATCTGAGCGTTTTGCAGTATCTGGATTTGAATGATTGTAAGCTGCCGTACCATTGATTGCTTTACCTGGACGACAAATTCCCATGTCATCAACCTGAGATGCTGAAAGTCCCATTGAATCCGAAGCACCATTGTATTTTATATTGGTGATGATATCTGCAGTAAGAGGTTTATTTGCTGTTACATAGTTTAACGGACGGCCTAAAACGTTTGCATCCATCCCGAATAATATATCGTCAAATTCATTTGGAGAGCGAACAAGTGCATCGTTAAATTTACTTGTATTCAATGAAGCGCAATAAAAGTTTGGAGCACATGTTAGTGCTTTCTGATTGAAGTTACCGTCAAGGTCAGTAAAGGTACGCAGACATGGGGCACCTGCACCACGGTATACACAGCGTTTTCCAGTACCACCGACAGTTGCTGTTGCACCTAAAATTTCAAAAAGAGTTCCGGTTTTTTCCTGGTTAGCGATTTCTTTTGAATCAGTATCGTAAACCGGCCAGTGAGTTTTTAATTGAGACATATCTGCACAAGAGTATTCCCACCCAAGTTGAGTCACGCAATCAGTATCAGTTTCACACTGATGATACTGCTGACAACTGCCGGCCATGTTTTGTGATTTATCTGCAATTCCTAATTCAGGATCATAATCAAAATCAGGTGCAGTACTTGCTGAAAGATCCGGAATGATATTGACGATTGTATCTGTACGATCGGCAAGATCGAGGAAAGAGCTGTTGTAAGCAAGATATAATTTTGTTGATGTTGCTGTAATTCTTCTTCCTGAACCAATCGCAAACCATTGCACACCATCGAATGATCCGATCAATGCACCTTTATTAAATCCAAACCAGTCTCTCTGGTATCCGTTGATGTAATAAGCGGCCTGAGTTTTTAAACGGTCCATACGTTGCAGCTGAGCAGTCGCTTCTTTTTTGTGAGACCATGGAAGCATCGTCACCGGAAGGTAACAAGCGCGTCCAAATTTTGTATCTTCATAGTTACCAAGAGTCGCATTAGAAGAGTAGCTGTCACGTGCTGTTGTAAATCCTGAGGCACGAAGCCCGTTACCACCTGAAGTGGCCGGATGAGCAGTGAAAGTCTGGAACCAGCTGTCTTTTGCACATTTAGAACATGGAGTGAAATATCCGCTGGTCGTAGATAAGATATAAGTTTTCCCTAACTCAATTCCTACCATCTTTGCAGGTTGAGCTTGAGAGAGACCGACATTGATCCGTCCAATAACAGAATTTACGTTGTAAGAACCATTAACTGGAGAGGCCTTATTTGCATCATCTAAATAGTAAAAATCATCGCCTTCCTGAATTACACTTGCAGCAACTCCAGTAAGGTCGTCATAATTTTTTCCGCCTGTAGAATAAAAGCGGTGAGGAGCACTTCTGCTTGGTACAGTTACATTTAAGTTTGTAATTGTTCCGATCGGATTTGCAGGAGTCGGAGTGTAACAATAAAAGTCTACGATGTTTGTAATTGTTTCTACAGAAGATTTATAAAGCGGACGGACTCCCCAATCAGGACATCTGATTGCACGAGTTGTATCGTCGTATCCTGAAGGACACCCACAGGCAATTGCCAGTTTTTTCTTTGTGGCCAGGTATTGAGCTTCATTGGCAGCAGGAAGACAAAGAGAGTATTGACTAGGATTAGTCGTCACTACTTTATAAATACAAGTATAGTCTGCAAGATAAGTGTTTACTCTCGTCTGCGCATCACTCACCGGAGTTGTCGTCGTAGGAGGTATTGTAACAGGAGGAGTATGAGAAATATTTGTACAAATATTATAGATGTTTGGATAGTTGATGAAGCTCAACGGATTAGTAGCGTAATCACTTTTTGCCTGTGAGTACTGTGGATCCAGACTCGCGTTCGATTTTTCACTGGCGTCTTTTACACACTGGCCGGAAATACAACAGTCAAACCCTTTTGAAGAACATGAGCTATTGGTACAAGAGTTTGTTGTATCTGATGAACTCGAAGTAAGATCAATTTTTAAGGCAACTGAACTGAATGTAATTTGTGTCTTTGGAATTTGAGTCAACGTTGCTGCTGTTGAGTTACTTACAAAAAGTCTTAATCCTGGCTCTGTAGATGGAGCAACTGAAGTTGTCGTAAGTGATCCACTCAAACACGATGTACAAACATCTTTGAGAGTGTAGGCTGCAGAGCCTGGCGCAACTCCATCAATTGTTGAGTATCCACATGTCGATGCATTTTCTGCACTACTCGGAATATCAATTCTTAAAAGTCTTTCAATTGTATTTGTTGAGTAGTTTGTAACATAGATAGGTACAGCTCTCACGCGCAATTGTTTATTTGTTCCGCCAAAAGTTCCAACCACACAATAAGTTTTGCGATAGTACTCAAACGAACTTGAATCTGTACTTGCTAAAAAAGTGTGAACATTTGATCCGCGAAGATAAATAATACTGTCACTATTTTTGTTAACAGTAATTGTTCCTGTGACTTTGGCAGAACTAAACCAGTAGAGAAGTTCGTCTGCTGCAAACACAGGAGAGACTGGAGTTGTCGTTGTAGTTTTAACTGATGATGAAAGAGATTTTCTTGAATTCGATGGACTGCTGGCCACACAACTTTGTAAAAACAAAGTGACAGCAAACAAGAATAGAATATTTTGAAGGGTCTTCATCGTAATACTTATCGTCCAATTATAGAGAGTTGGTTAAAACTTTAAGTCATACTGTTCTTATAGGTATATTTTACCTTTTATCAGTGTAAAAATTGTGGATTTTGCATGAAAACCAAGAGAATCCCTAAGGTATTATAATTAAAACCCCAGGGATACTTGATTAATTTAGTTTGTACATTGCCGTTTTATTCAAACTGCCAGATTATGCTGGCAGTTTGAATTTCTAGAAGCCAAATCCTGCAGTGCTGGTCACACCTGTGGTAGTTGTACCTGTGGTAGTTGTTGAAAATGGATTACCATATCCTGAAAATACTCCATTAGTTCCATAATTATATAACCATGGAGAAGTGTTGTAGAGATTGTAATTATAAAGCATCTGCTTTTGATACAATGCCTGATCAGTCAGTGAAGTGATATTGGCCCTCATGGCATAGTTTCCAAAAAACATCGGAATCATCTGAGGGGCGACTGGAAGAACACCTTCTCCAATAATTCTTAAATTAGATTTTTTTGAAACTTTATTGAAACCACCATGACCATTTGATGTCACCCAATAATCTTTATCATCATTCACGCGATTTTCTTTCACTTCTCTTTCTTCTTCTTCATTCTGAACTCTGATACTCGTCACCACTTCTTCTTTTTTTACATCAGCACAAACTTCAGGAAATTCTTTACCGGTCTCTGTGGCACATGCTTTTGTAAAGCCGCTCATTTCTTCAGCATCAAAGGCCTTTTTATTTTGATCTGCTTTTTTCAGATCGAGTGCAAATCTGGTTTCTGCAATGATATTGTTCACGTCACTGCTTAAGTTTGTTAGTGTATTTAATTTTTGTTGTGACTGGTAACAATGTCCGTCGACAGCTATTCCGAGTGAGTAATCTTGTGTTGAAAAGTTAAGCGGCTGATCTGCCACGCATGAGCGTAAATATTTTTCTGCAACAAACTTTTTCATCGATTCAACAGCTGCAAAATTTCCTTCAGTAACTTTTGATAATTCATTTTGAAGATCTTTCAGTTTGGTCTCAAAGTTTATTTTTATACTATTTAAATTATTTTCGATGACGGGAGATAGTTCCTGGCAAAAAGTCAGATCAGGTGTTGTTCCTGTACATTTCTCAGTCCATTCTTTATGTAATGCTTTTGCATTTTTTAAACTTACCGAGTTGAGTTTGTTAGACTCGTATATTGATTGAGGCATATCCTTACTGGTTGGTTTTAAAAATAATTGGGCCATACCTAAATTGGCAAATGCCATTTCATTATCTGCATCCTCATAAACTTTTCTTTGTTCGAGTTCATTTCTTACTTTAGATGCCTGTCTTCTTTTTTTATCAGCGGCTTCAGAAATATCTGATGAAGTCTGGGTTATAGCGGCCATTGGTTTCTGAAGTAGCTGGCTTGTTTTTGACTGCGCAAGTTGTACTGGACCCTGCACAAGTCTATCGTGGTTTTCAATATCTTTTTGAAGAGTTTCAAAATTGCTCTTTGCCGTTGTATTAATAACTTCTCTCAAACCTTCCATTCCAGCTAGTGCGTTTGATGTTTCTTCATTCATGCGCTCAAGAAAGTTTTTCAAAGGTTGTTTTGTAACCGGATCAATTTTAGGTGCCAATGCTGGTAATAAAGCATCACAGGCCTTGCGTGTATCATCTGTTGTTTTTTCATCAAGGCATTTTGACAGATTTGATTTTGCAACATCTGTAACAAGAATTTTTGTAATACCTGGAGCGGTCTTATCCAGAATTTGTAAAATTGCATCGGGAGCAATATCTGCAGGAATTGAATCCAGGATTTTCTGCATTTTTTCATTCAGGGCCTGTCTGTTTCCGGCCTTTATGCCTTTGTAGGCATCTTTAATTTGTCTTAGAGTTTCATCAAGTGGGTGCAGGTCCCACCAGGCACTTCTGTAATGTCTTTGTTGTTGAACTAATGGTTGTCCGGCCGTTTTTATCGTTGAAAATTTTTCTTCTTTAGAACAAATTTCCTGGTCGGAATTTTTTGAACAAATTGTTCCAATGCTAAAAGCATCATCTTTATCAAGATCACCATTTTTTAAAAGTAATCCAACAGCATTCAGAATTAATCCATTGCGGATAACTTTCTTCATGCTGTCTAAGTTTTGCAGCTGTTGTTGTTTATTGGCGGATTTTGCTTGGGGAGTAGCAGCATTGGCGAGCTCTTGAAGACCACCCTGATATTGATTTTTAAAAGCGGACAAACTATTGAGAAGTGCCATCTGACTATTTAAATCTACGATCTGTTCTTTTAGTGCATCAAGTTTTGCTAATTTTGGTTCATTGGCCTCGTTTAGTTTTTTCATCTTAACAGGAGCACTCTCGCAGAAATTTATTTTATCCTTATCAACTGCAAATGGAGTTCGTTTCACTTCATGGCGAGGTTCATCAGCAAATGTAGTCTTGGGAATCGTACTCAGTATTAAACTGAGCGCGACCGTGAGACTTAATGATTTTCTTAAAACATCCATAAAACTATCCATTGAATTGACGATTACCTGATAGCTTATCGGATGTTTACTAAATCACTAAAGTATTGATAGCTTTTTTATCGAGTGTCTGAAATTTTTCGGGAAGTTATGAAATGAGAATTGCTATAAAGGATTAGTGGTATGCGCCTCAAAAAAAAGGCGCTTTTTAGCCGTGGCCTGAAGTCATGAAAGACTCATGATCGCCGAGACGTTTTTTCTGATCCTGTAATGACATGAAAAAATCTTCTGAAATTTTTATGGTTTCATCGAGGTCCGGAGTTTTGAAAATTAAATCCCTAAAGACACCTGCATTATTAAATCCAGCGGCCATCCAGATTAAATGTTTTCTGATCGAGATGAGAAGAATGTGATCATTGTGAGCGTAGATGCGGGCGTATTCAATTAATTTTTGAACCACTTCAAAATGATCTTCAGGAGTGAAGAAAATATTATCGTCTTCCTGTATAAAAGGTTCTAAAAATAAAAATGGATTTCTAATAGGTCCGCGTCCGAGCATCAAGGCCTGACAGTTGGTAGAATTCATTTTTGCTTTTACCAATGCAGATGTGTGAAGGTCTCCGTTGCCGATAATATCCAATGGTGCTTTTTCTCCAAGACTTTCAAGAAGATTCCAGTTCGCCTGACCGGTATACTGTTGAGCTCGTGTCCTGCCGTGAACGGCGACGAACTCAATTCCTTCTTCTTTGGCGATATGAATGACTTCCATCGCATTGATAGAGTCATGATCCCAGCCAATTCTGATTTTAATTGAAAGCGGAAGTTTAATTGCTTTTTTTATCGTGCTGAAAAATACTGGAAGTTGAGTGGGATCTTTTAACAGCGAAGAGCCTGCTCCGGTTCCCACAACTTTTTTTACAGGGCAACCCATATTGATATCGATAAATTTTGGCCCGAATTCTTCCGCAACTTTTGCAGCATTTGCCATCGCTTCGGCACCTTCACCAAAAAGCTGGATACCGATATTTTTTTCGCGAGGATCAATTTTTAACATTTCAGTCGTGCGCACATTTTTATAGTTAATTCCGTGGCACGAAATAAGTTCGCTGACAGTTCCGCCTGCACCCAGGTCTTCCATCAGAAGTCTGTAGGGAGCGTTGCAGATTGAAGACATCGGAGCGAGTATTAAATTTGATTCAAATGGAATTGAGCCTAGAGTAATAGGTTTACGACGCGCCTTTAAGGTGTCGATTTTTTTTTGAAGTTCCGGACGAAATGGTGCATTCTTGGTCATGTTTCTTGATAACAGACATGTAAACCCGCGGTCAACGAGATCAACTGCCTATGAAAAATATTTCGACTCCCGGAATGATTATTTTCGACCATGACGGTACTCTGGTGAATACCAATGAACCTGATTTCAAACTTTTCCCTGGAATTAAAGAACTTTTAGTTGATTTAAACAACCTGGGCCTTGAAATGTCAGTCTGGACTGCCAGAGGACACCGCTCGACTGTGGAGAGTCTGAAAACTCTGCAGATTGCAAATTTTTTCTGGGAAATCTACGGGCACGATGATGGAATCGCAAAACCTCATCCCTCGGGACTAGCTAAAATTTCAGAAGGTTTTGCCAAAGAAAAAATAATTCATATTGGTGACAGTCTCGGAGATCTCGAAGGTGCGGCCGCTTTCGGAATTGAGGCCATTGCGGCTTGCTGGAATAGCTCAAATCAGGTAGAAATCTTCAAGCGAAAAACGCCTTTTGTTGCAATGACGCCGGATGATTGCCGCAAAATCATCTCAGCTAAATTTAATGTGTTCCTTTGAGGATTAAAAAATGTTCGATACTTTAAGTGAAAAATTCGCCAACGCTTTTAAATACGTTCAGGGAAAAACAAAAATTTCTGAAGAAAATATTGAAGAGACTCTAAAAGAGGTCCGCACGGCGCTTTTAGAAGCAGACGTAAACTTCAAAGTTGTTAAAGAATTCGTGGCCGCGGTTAAAGAAAAATCGATCGGCGAAAAAGTCATTAAAGGTGTAAATCCTGGCGAACAATTCGTTAAAATTATGCACGATGAGCTCGCTAAAATCATGGGCGATGCCAACGAAGAATTAAATTTAGACAGACCGGGAATCGTTCCCGTTTTAATCGTCGGATTAAACGGACAGGGGAAAACTACTTTCTCTGGAAAGCTCGCACTTCACTTAAAAACGAAAAGAAAAAAAGATGTTTTACTGGTGCCTGCGGATACATTCCGTCCTGCCGCTAAAGCTCAGCTTCAGACTTTAGGAAAACAAATCGAAGTCGACGTTTTCGATTCTGATTTAAGCATGCACCCGAAAGACATTGCGCTAGCTGCGATAGAAGAAGCTAAAAAACGCCACAAATCCGTCGTTATCATCGATACAGCAGGACGCCTGCACGTTGATGAAGAATTGATGGGCCAGTTAAAGGAAGTTAAAGCTGCGCTTAATAGTATGAACCCTGAAGTCCTGATGGTTGCAGACGCGATGACTGGACAAGCTGCTGTTGAAGTTTCAAAAACATTTCACGACGCCATTGGTGTAACGGGAATTGTTTTATCGAAAATGGATTCAGATGCAAAAGGTGGAGCAGCACTTTCCATCCGACACGTAACAGGTGTTCCTATCAGATATGTTTCGATGGGCGAGAAAATGAAAGACTTAGAACTCTTTCACCCTGACCGACTGGCAAAAAGAATTTTAGATATGGGAGATGTTTTATCTCTTGTAGAAAAGGCCCAGGATAACATCAACGAAAGTGATGCCGAGTCGATGATGAACAACTTTAAAAAAGGAAAATTCACTGTCGAAGATTTTTTAAAACAAATGGATATGATGAGCAACTTAGGCTCGATGGCATCTATTTTAAAAATGATTCCGGGTATGGGTGGAATGCTTCGCCAGATCGGCGATCTAAGCCCCGCTGAAGCTGAAATGAAGCGCATGAAAGTTATTATCTCATCAATGACGACTCAAGAGCGTCAGGACTATAAGATCGTCAAGGAAAGCCGTTTAAAAAGAATTGCACGCGGATCGGGGACCACTGAACAACAGGTCAAGGACTTCTTAGGCAAGTTCAAACAAATGGAGCAGATGATGGGCGGCATGGCCGCGATGATGAACGGTGGAGGATTTCCAGGAATGCCAGGCATGGGTCAGAAAAAAGGATTCCGTACAGATCCAAACGCAATGCCACAATTTCCGGGAATGGGCGGCAAAGAAAAGAAAAAGGGCGGAAAAGGTCCATGGGGTAAGGGTTACTTTTAATTTTAAGCTTTTACAATTGACTAATTAGGACGCAAGACTTATATATTTGAATCTGTTTTTTACTTTTAGGAGAATTTTAGATGTTAACTGTTAGACTATCGCGTGGTGGAAGAAAGAATGATCCTGTTTATACAATCGTAGCTACGAGCTCTCGTAAATCAAGAGACGGTGGATACCTTGAAAAACTTGGACAATACAATCCAAAAGACGCTACAGCACTTAAGAACGTAAAAGTTGACCGCCTTAAAGCTCTAGTAGCTGTTGGTGCAACTATTTCTGATACTGTTAGAACTCTTCTTAAAAACCAAAAAATCGCTCTTTAATTAGCTTCAAAGCTTTTTAAGAGAATTATTTTTGGAGGTTTGTTGTGAGTGAGTTGAAAGACCTTATCAGTTATATAAGTAAAGCACTTGTTGATATGCCGGAATCGGTTAGTGTTAACGAGATCGTTGGTGAACAAACAACTGTAATCGAACTTAAAGTGGATAAAACTGATTTAGGTAAAATTATCGGTAAACAAGGTCGCACGGCCAGATCACTACGAACTATTCTAAATGCAGCGTCGACCAAATTAAAGAAGCGCTCCGTTTTAGAAATTATCGAGTAAATTTCATTTAAATGCCCTTTTTTTGGGCCAAAATCAAGGAAGCTTCAATAGCTTCCTTTTTTTTACCCTTATTTAATCCCACTACTTAGACATTTACCTCAAAGAAAACCTACATTCTGCATTAAGATGAATCTCATGAACAAAGTTTCCCCCAAAGTCCTTCTTGTCGACGACGATACTGATCTTTTGGATATGTATGAAGAAGTTCTCGACATAGAAGGTGTACAAATCTTGAAGGCCACCTCAGGCGCTCACGCATTGGAATTATGTCAACAGCATAAAAACGATATTCAGGTTGTGATCTCTGATTCCAATATGGGTGCAATGACGGGAATGGATCTATTAAAAAATCTAGGAAGCTATTATGAAACTTTGCCGGTCTTCTATCTTCTCACTGGCGCCTTCGATGTAAAAGAAACTGAAGTTGTAAACGCCGGAGGACGCGGACTTATTTTAAAACCATTTGACCTCGATGAAATTTTAGAGAGAATTAAGAAAGACATTAAATTCTAAAATTAAGTTGGATTCATGGAAGAACAAATTAAGTATGAACAGGGGGCTTCCGAGTTCCTGAAAGTAAGCGCACAGTTTCGCCTGGGAGGACTCCCCACTGAAACACCAAACCCACGCACATTAAATTTATCAGACGATGCAAAAAATAATGTTGTTCGTGCGATTGCTTCTATTAAAGAAATCGATCAGGATGTTTTCAAAAAAGTTGAAGAAAGTTTACCCCAAATAAAATTCCTGCAGGAAAAAGTACGCGATACAATTATTAGCGGAGGGAATATTTTTCTTTGCGGTTGTGGAGCAACTGGAAGATTATCGCTGGCCCTGGAAACGATCTGGCGCCATCAGCATGCAGGCAATAAAAGTCTAGAAAGCAGAATCGTGAGCTTCATGGCCGGTGGAGATGTTGCTCTCATTAATTCGGTGGAAAAATTTGAAGACTTTCCGGAGTTTGGCGAAAGACAGTTAACAGAACTGGGATTTAAAGACGGCGATCTTCTTATTTCAACGACCGAAGGTGGAGAAACACCATTTGTGATCGGTGCGACAGAAGCGGCAGCGAGAATTAGCGGGCGAGCTCCATTTTTTCTTTACTGCAATCCTGATGATGTTTTAATCAAGACAGCAGAGCGCTCAAAACGTGTCATTGAAGATCCAAAAATTCACAAGATCAATTTAACTGTTGGACCGATGGCCTTGACAGGCAGTACACGTATGCAGGCGACAACAATATTGATGTATGTAGCGGGACTTGGGATGTGGTTTTATGATCAGAGTTTTAGTTTGATTGAAAGTGAAGTGAAAAATATCCAGAGTGTCGTTAATAAAAATGATTTTAGTTTTTTAAAACCATTCATTGAAAGAGAAAGTGATATCTATAAAAAAGGTGGATACATTTTTTATGAAACAGATCCTTATTTCGGGATCAGTATTTTAACTGATACGACGGAGAGATCACCGACGTTCAGTTTATACCCGTTTGAAAACCAGATGGATGTTGTAAAAAACCCTTCACTCTCATATCTCTACTTCAGGAATTCAGAAAATGCTGAATCAGCATGGAATGAGTTATTACTTCGAGCGCCCCGAACATTTCACTGGAAAGAAATCACAAATGCAACTTCAGGTGAAAGACTGATGGGGTTTGATTTTAGTAAAAAATTTCCGGAAGTCCGTTCAACTTACCTGAATGCACCTCATTCTTATTTTAAAATTACTTATGATAAACCAAATAATCAGATTCATTTTGAGCTGGAAGAATTAAAACATACATTGCAGCTGGAGAGCTTGAATTTTCTGTCGGCGCATCTGGTGCTGAAAGTCCTGATTAATAATCTTTCTACGACGATTATGGGACGAATGGGCCGGTATGAATCGAACCTGATGACATGGGTTAGGGCCAGCAATAATAAACTGGTGGACAGGGCCGTGAGATATGTGACGATACTTCTGGCGAAAAAAGACATTCATGTTTCTTATGAGAAATTAGTGCATGCGTGTTTCAGGTTGAAAGATGTAGTGCCCAGAGACCAGGCACTTGTTTTGAAAATGGTGGAAGAGTTCAGCGAAAAATAATTACGATTTTTTTTCGTTCTTATCTTCCAATTTTTTTTCAATTTCGTCTGCACTATCTTTTGGTTCGTGCTTCATTCCTTCTTTGAATCCTTTGATTGATTCACCCAATGTTCTTCCTAATTGTGGGATTTTTTTCCCGCCAAAAAGAAGCATTGCGATCGCAGCGATAAGAATCCCTTCTGTTAATCCAATTCCCATAAACATTTCCTAGTATATTTTAGATAGATCCATGGTGTATTTCCCTGGAGCATAATTTATTAAACGCTGTTCTTTAATTTGCACAAATTTTTTGTAAGATGATGAGTAACTTGCGAACGGAAAAATAGAGATTCCGCCGCGTGGAGTGAACTCACCGATAACCTCCAGGTATTGGGGCTTCATTAGTTTTGTAAGATCGTCACAAATCTTTTGAACGCAGTCTTCGTGAAAGTCGCCGTGGTTTCTGAAACTGAAAAGATAAAGTTTTAATGATTTTGATTCAACCATTTTTTTATCGGCAATGTAGTTGATGAAAATTTTTGCGAAGTCAGGTTGTCCAGTCTTCGGGCACAGAGATGTAAACTCAGTGCAGATGAAAGTTGTCCATGCAACTTTACCGGGATTTTTGTTGTCGAATGCTTCCAGAACTTGCGGAGCGTACGTATTTGGATAATCCGTATGTGTTTCGCCTAATGCGAAATTTTTAAGTTCACTTTGTCTAGCAGAAGTCTTGGCAGTTTTTAGGGCCTTTTTCATATGCTTTCCATGGTCGTTTGGAGATTAATCGTGATACACCTTTATAACATTTAAACGGGAAGGAATAAAGCTGTGAGTGAAGGAAAAACAAAAGTTGTTTTTGTGCAATTGGGTTCTCCCAAAAGCCCCAAAGTAAGAGATGTCCGGGCATTTCTAAAAGAGTTTCTGGCAGACCCGCGAGTGGTTGATATTAATCCCATCGTCTGGAAAATCATCTTAAATTGCTTCGTATTGCCTTTTAGACCAAAAAAATCTGCTATGCTATATGCCCGTATCTGGGACGGAAAGAGCTTTCCGCTACTGACGATCACTAAGGCCTTTACTGACAAAGTGAGAACCAACCTGAAGTCTCCTAAGGTAGAAGTGAACCATGCTTTTTTGCTGTCTGAACCCCGCGTGAGTGAGGTCTGGGACAACTGGGAGAAGGATCCAGCTCCAGCGACTAAACTAAAAGTCATTCCAATGTTCCCGCAATACTCTGAATCAACGATTGCTTCAGGGATTGACGGGCTGGCACATGTGATTAAGGGGAGAGTCAAAATTCCTGAGATCAGCATCGTTACAAATTTTCATACATCAAAAGCATTCATTGATAACAGTGCACGCCAGATTGATTTATACCTGGAAAAATTTAAAACGAGTGGAGTTTCAATCGACCGCCTGCTTTTAACTTTTCACGGGATCCAAAAAAGAAGAGTCGTGCAAAAAGAAGATGCTTATTATCTACACTGTTATGAAACATTTTATTTAATCCGAGACCATTTGAAAAATATTGACCACTCGAAAGTCACTGTGACTTTTCAGTCGAGATTTGGTTCTGAAGAATGGCTGACTCCTTATACTGAAAACACAGTTGTTAAGCTGGTGAAGGAAGGAGAAAAAAATCTTGCCGTTTATTCACCGAGCTTCGTAGCGGACTGTTTGGAAACGCTGGACGAATTGGGAGTAGAGTTAAAGCATACTGCAAATGAAAATGGTGGAGATATCCATTTCATTCCTTGTCTGAACGATGATGAAAAATGGTGCAGGGACTTTGCAGGATTTGTTGAGAATCAATGTTTAGCTGATAGTGATACCCGGGAAAATGATTTTTATACGTTAGAAAAAAATGATTATAAGGAATATGAAGTTATGAGTAAGGCAGAATTAAAACAGAAATCAACTCCATTAACTTCTGAAGCAAAGTCTTCAATTTTCATCGTGGCCCTGACAATCTTTCTGGATCTAGTCGGCTTTTCAATTATTTTTCCATTGTTTCCAAGTCTAGCAAAACATTATTTAACAGTTGATTCACATAACGTATTTCTTCAGGCTATTTTTGGATCGATTCAGTCGATTTCAAATTATACTGCGAACTCAACGAATGCTTTTTCAGGAATTGTTTTATTCGGTGGTATGCTTGGTGCTATTTATTCGGGACTACAATTCGTGGCCGCACCTCTTTGGGGAGCGCTTTCGGATAAGATCGGAAGAAAGCCGGTTCTTTCTTACTCGATGGGTGGTATGGCCTTTGGTTACGCCATCTGGTTCTTCTCCGGCTCATTCACACTCTTAATTATTTCAAGAATCATCGACGGAATCATGGGTGGTAACATTTCAACGGCCACAGCTGTTGTGGCCGACGTGACTACAAAAGAAAACAGATCAAAGGGGATGGCGATCATCGGAGTGGCCTTCGCACTGGGGTTTGTTGTCGGACCTGCGTTCGGTGGGATCTTGTCGCTGATTGATTTAACAAAAATTTATCCCGAGTCTGTTGCTTACGGAATCAATCCATTTTCAGTTCCGGCCGCATTCGCATTTTGTCTTTCAATTTTTAACACCGTCTGGATTTCAACGAAGTTCAAGGAAAGTTTACCGCCTCAGAAACGTGGTCTGGTGACAACTGAAAGAAGTGCAAACATCTTCAAACTTTTCAAACCACTTCCTTACCCGGGAATCAATTTAGTAAACCTTGGATACTTTGCTTTCCTTGCAGCGTTTTCCGGTATGGAATTCACGCTTACATTTTTAGCTGCTGAAAGATTGAATTATACATCAATGCAAAACGCTTACATCTTCATCTACATAGGATTCATTATCGCTTTCGTTCAGGGTGGTGTTGTCAGAAGAAAGGCCGCTGATGTTGGTGAAAAGAATATGGCCATGATTGGAATGATTTCTCTCATCCCGGGACTTCTATTAATTGCTATAGCTTATTCATCACTGATGCTTTATGCAGGATTATTTTTCCTTGCTATAGGTTCATCAATGATCATGCCGTGTTTAACAACACTCGTGACGTTCTATACTCCAGCTGAAGAGCAAGGACGAAGCGTTGGTATTTTCAGATCAATGGGAGCACTGGCGAGAGTAGTAGGGCCGATTGCTGCTGCTGTTATTTATTATAAGAGCGGATCAGCTGCACCATACTTTGTAGGTTCAGTGTTTTTATTGATTCCAATTTTTATGGTCTACAAACTTCCGGATGTTGTTCATCCGGCAGAGGCTTAATATTTCTTAACAAAGAAATGGATTGGATTTTTTTTCTTCAAAAATGCGGGTCTTGCCTCCATGGCCCGCGATCACAATTGTTTCATCTGGCAATGTGAGAAGTTTATCTTTGATTGATTTGATAATCAGTCTTCCGTCTCCGCCTGGTAAATCGGATCTTCCGATAGAACGCTGAAAAAGTGTATCACCGGCAAAAAGTTGAGGCTCATCAAAATATTCAGTATAAAAGCAGCATGAACCGGGAGTATGTCCTGGAGTATGCAGTGTTTTTAAGAATGTTTTTATTTCCGGGTCTTCAAATCCAAACTCCTGTCCTTCTTCCAGATAAGAATCGATGGCCTTAGGGGCACCGACAACTTGACTGAAGAAAATTCCTTGTTGTGGAAGAGCATCGTATAAAAACTGATCACCTTTATGTAAATGGATTGTAGCGCCGGTCTGGTTGGAAATTTCTGTACTTCTACCGATGTGATCAAAGTGAGCGTGAGTATGGATCAGTTGTTTTACTTTGATATTCAAGTCTGCAATTTTTTTGAAAATAAATTCGTGGTCGTTGCCTGGATCGATGATGATCGCTTCTCGTGTTTTATCCGAGTAGAGGATTGAGCAGTTGCACTGATAGCTTCCGACGGGGAAACTGACGAGGTTGAGTGAATTTTTCTTTAATGTATTGATACGCTACTCCTGTGGAAATAATCGTATCATAAGAAAAAGGCCCTGCGAACAGGGCCTTTATAAGAATGTTTTAGTTAATTACTTGTTAGATACTTGTTGGTCACATGAAAGTTTGTTCATTAAAGAGTTTCTTTGAATAATGTCCTTTCTGAAAACAGATGCGTATTTTAATCCTGCAACGTTTCTTGTCACTTCTACGTATAGTTGACCTTCTCCTGCTCTTTCTTCGTTACAAGCAAACACTAATTCTTCACCAGTGATTTTGCTTTTTTTGTTATTTCCTTCAGTACATTTTAAAATACTTGTTACTTTTCCTTCTGTCAGGCGTCCTGTGATCATTTTTGGAGTTACATCTGCAGTGATCGTTAAAGATACTTTTGCTTTTGTGTTTTTGCATGATTCGAAATCTTCATGGTACGCGATTCCGCCACTTACTGATGGGCCTGCGTGAGTAACTGTTGAGACTACTAAAAAAGATAAAGCTAAAATTGTTTTCATAAAATCACCCTGGTTGGTTAAAAGTTTTGTTGAGACCTTATACATAATTACGAAACAGTGTGATATATATTTAATATATAAACTTTAATTGGTTTGTTAATAAATTATAAACAACGGAAAAGGCTATGATTTCACCTCTAAGTTATCAGGATTATAAGGAATATCTACGTGAGTTAAGTGCTTCAGACGAGCAAAAGAGGGGCTTTCAGTCCTCGATGGCCAAGGCCATGAACTGCCAGGCCGCCTATTTATCGCAGACTTTGAGGGGAAAAGTGGAGTTGACCGAGGATCACGGGGTGAAACTTGTTCATTTCTTGAAATTAAATCCTCTCGAGGGTGAGTATTTTTTACTGCTTCTTAGGTTGTCGAGAGCAACAACACCCGAACTTCGAAAGTATTTAGAAGAGCGCAGAGTGGAAATGCTTAAGCGCCGTGATGATTTGGAAAATAAAGTGCAGGCGAAAGGGGCGAGGGATAGTGAAGAGTTTATATCGCAGTATTTTTCCAGTTGGATTCCTACTGCTATTCATATCTCAACTAGCTCTCATGAACTGCAGTCTGTAGAAAGTTTGGTCGAAAGATTTTCTCTTTCAATTGATGTTGTAAAAGACACACTTATTTTTTTAGAAAGATATAATCTGGTTAAGCGAGAAAATGGAAATTTTATTTTTTCAGGTGAATCGATACATTTACCTAAAGCTTCTTCTTCAAATGAGCCTTATCAGGTGAGTTTGAGAACACAGGTCATAAAATCTATTCAGGAAGAAGGGCATAAAAAAAATCTGCATTTTTCGTCGGTGTTCACGATGGATAAAAAATCATATAAAGAGATTTTGGAAATTTGTAATAAGGCCATTGAAGAAAGTCACAAAGTTATTCATTCGTCGGGGACTGAGGAAGTGTATGCGCTTTGTATGGATTTGTTTAAGGTCGTGTAGTGCAGGTTTAAAAAAGTAGTTCGTTGAGTTTCAATAGCTTAAGTCAATAATCCCAGCTATGTCTAGCATCCTGACAGGGTATGTACTTTTTACAAATGAGGTCATTGAAAGCAAGGTTAGGCCTTAATCTAGGGGTACAAAAAACTAAATTGGCGAGGGCCTGTATGAAGACAATGAACGCACCTAAATGGGTTATGACTCTTTCATTATTATCTGTAGCGATGTTTTCTCATGGAACATTTGCTCAGGAAGCATTGAATCCTTTTAGTGTGAAAAGTGCAGCTCCTCACGAACTTATTTTATTAAATCACGGACTCGCTTCATTGGAAGAACGTTTGCAGATGATTGATAGAGCAGAAAAATCTATTGAAGTTGAATACTTCATTTATAGAACTGATAAATCAGCAAAACTTTTTACACAAGCTTTAGTCAAAAAAGCTCGTCAGGGTGTAAAGGTTAGAATTCTTCTTGATTATTTTATGGTGAAAAACGACTTGTCTCCATTTTATACTCACGAACTTGAAAAAGAAGGCATCGAAGTTAAGTACTTCAATATAACTTCAACTCTAAATTTATTTTCAGGACAATATAGAAACCATAGAAAACTTCTTCTGATCGATGGTAACGAAATTATTACCGGCGGAAGAAACATCGGTGACGAATATTTCGATTTAAGCAAAGACTATAACTTTATGGACCGCGAACTTCATATTGAAGGTGAACTGGTAAAATCAATAGAGACAACTTTTAATGAAACTTTTGTTGCTGAAAAAAGCGTACGTGTTGCCAGAGAAAAAATGCCTGAAGCTGACGATGCAAAATACAGACGTGGCGATGCTAATAACGACGATAATGCTTTCAACTACGACCTTAAGAACTGGAATAAAAAAGTTGCAGCTGCAAAAAGTTTTATCAATGATTCAATGGATTCTTCAGTTGAAACTTCTATCAGAAACAAAGGTGACACTGAACTTAAAAAAGAATACCGTGGAACTTGTGATCAGTTAGGTTTCCATTCTGAATACCCGTCTATCGGAACTAAAAACAGAAAAGAAGACCGGGTGATCAAGCACTTCATCTTTGATAAAATTAAAAACGCAGAAAAACAGATCATCATCGATTCACCATATTTTATCGTGAACGATGAATTAGCAGGGGCCCTCGAAAATGCTTTCAATAAAAAGGTTGATGTAAAGCTTTTAACAAATAGCTTAAACTCCACAGATGCTATCTATGTTTATGCAGCTTTCGACAGTATTGCAAATGAATGGTTAAAGAAAGGACTTGATTCATATATATTCAAAGGACAAAAACCAAAGTCTTATGAAGTAGTAGAGAATCTTTCAGGTGACGCTCGTTTTGGTGTACACGCCAAGACTTTTGTCTTCGATCAGAAAGATGTTGTGATTGGAACTTATAATGTTGACCCTCGCTCAGCTAACTTCAATGCAGAGATGATCATTTCTTGTGAGAACAACCCTGAACTGGCCGCACAGGTTCAAGGTGATATTAAATCACGTATGGATGAGAGTATTCACCTGGATTCAGCAAAAGCGATTAAAGATGCAGAGTTTTACCAGACAGGTTTTGGAAAGAAGCTACTTTACTATATAGTGAAAATTCCTTCGAATATTTTTGGATACCTTTTATAATACAGTTAACAACTCCCGGGCAATGTTCTTGCCCGAGAGTTCTTCTGCCTGCTCGAATCCTGGAATGGGATTAATTTCAAGAATCAAAATTTCACCTTTATCAGATATCAACAAATCAATTCCTGCATAATCAAGACCACTGAAGTTAAAGGCGTTGATGGCAATTGCCTGAAGTTCCGTTGGAATTTTTTTTAAAAGTTTTCCACTTGATCGTTTGGCATTTCCACGAAAATCTTCTTTGTTAAGAGTTTTTTCAATGCATGCAATGATGTCACCTTTAATGATGAATAGGCGCCATTCTTTTTTGTGAGAGATGTAGGGCTGGATTAAAAAGCGCTGGTCTTTCATTGCATAGAAAGTTTCAAGCACACTGTGAAGTGATTTTTCGCTTTCTAGGTAATTGACACCGATGCCCTGATTGCCACGGTTCATTTTTAGAATATATTTTTTATCTTTCGACAGTTTTGATATCTCAGATTCTATCGATTGACTGAGTTCACCACGATAAAGAAGTGTTTTAATCGCAGGAATATTGTGTTCCGTAAAAAAAAGTGACTGCTGATCTTTTGAACGGAAAATTTTCAAACGATCGATTGGGTTAGTCACTTTCATTCCATGAATCTCATGGTATTTTGAAACGACCAGATCGAAATCATCGTAGTTCGTTCCGGTAGTGCGATGAAAATAGTGTCCGGCCAGTTTAATTTTCTGCTGCGTTAACTGATGTTGGTACGGGTTTAAATAGATAGCAGAGTGTTTTAGTTTTGCCGCTTCTTCAAGCAAACGCCTGGTTGTATAAAGAGTCGGATTAAGACTGGCAATAATTATGCTGTTTTTTGGCATAGACACTCACTTATTTGCATTGAATTCTTTCTTCTTTAAAAGGTATAATAACACTCATAATGAAACCTCGTCATGTATTAATTCTATTTAGTATCACCTTACTGTTTTCAGTAAATGTAGTCTTGTTTGCGCAGTCGGCCCCTGCTGCTGCACCAGTAGCACCTGCAGCTCCACCAGCTGTTGAAAATGGTATGACTTCCGAAATTAAATCTTACTGCGAAAAACTTGAAAAAAGTTTTAAGAAATACGGCTGGGACAAAAGTGAGTGCGCTGATTTTAAATGGAGCCATTACAGAAATTCTGTTTTAGGTAATCCATTAATGTGGACAGTGTTCGGCGACGTCAGTGATGAGAACAAAGAAAGTTTTAAAGATAAAGATGTGACGATCATTATGTGTGGTGTTCACGGTGATGAAATTACACCGGTGAAATTTTGTTTCGATATCATGTACTATCTGCGCACAGCTTATGCTGATCCGGAAAGAGCAAAAGACTTCCACAACAAAGTTGTTCTCGTATCACCATTGGTAAATCCGGATTCTTATTTTAAAGCAAAACCTTCGCGCATGAATGCACGCGGAATAGACCCCAACAGAAATTTTCCGACGAAAGACTGGCAGATCGAAGCACGCAAGATGTGGCTGACAAAATTCAAAAGAGATAAACGAAGAAATCCAGGTGAGAGACCTAATAGTGAACCGGAAGTTGTTTTCCAGGTTAACTTAATTAAGCGTTTTAACCCGGATAAGATTGTTTCTGTGCACTCGCCATTAACACTTCTTGACTATGATGGTCCCCAGCACTCGGCAACGAATGGACTCGATGGAGGTAAAGCGCAGGAGCTTCTAATCCAGATGAGTAAAGATGCTGCCGGGTACAACATTAAGGACTATCCATTTTTTCCAGGCTCACTTGGAAACTGGGCAGGACAGGAAAGAAACATTCCGACTTATACATTAGAGCTTCCATCATCTGATCCAAGAAAGAGCGTTGAGTACTGGAATCTTTTTAGAGAGGCCATGCATAAATTAGTGGTTCATAATCTTCGTCAGGATGTTGCAAAGGCGCCTGAGACTTTTAAGAACGAGCCCGCTGATAATCCAGGTTTAGTTCCGAACTAATTCCGTCAACTTTTCAAATAATTCAATATTTTAAGTTTTTAAAATCAAGACGTGCAAATTTTAATTGGCACAAAATTCAAGTTTTCAATCTTTATGAACGATAAGACTCTTGAGTGAATACGTTTACTGTTAGGAGTCTATTATGTTAGCAAGTTTTTCTGAATTTAAGTTTTACCAATCATTCAGAATTCCTGTTGAAGAGGCAGATGACCTTAGATTTCTCGTACAAATTTCGAGAGACAAGGGGCCGCTAGAATATATTGATGATGCTAAATTGATCGATATCAGTTTAACTGGTTTGGGTTTTGCCACAGCAGAGAGAATTTCTGTCGGACGTGAAATTACCATTTCATTACAGTTTAAAAAACATCACATGGACCTAACAGGAAAAGTTGTGCGTGCATTTTCACAGACGATGGATGACCAGAAAATTATTTACGGAATTGAAATTGAAGAAGAAAAGGGGATTGCAAAATTCCTGGAGCATTATATTTTAGGTTTTTCATCTGAAAGACTAAAAAACTGCCTTATTGATTCTGCCATTAAAGAACGCTACACAAAAGCGACAGATGGATTTGAGATCTTCTCACTTTTATTATCACTCTTTAAAGACATCACTCACTTTGGTGATAAAGAAGGGTTCATTGAATCGATGCTGGATGAAGTGATCAGAATTTTAAATGCTCAAAGAGCTTCATTATTTTTAATTAACCCCGAAACAAACGAGCTTGAGGCCGTTTGTGCATTGGGGATCAGAAAAGAACAATTGAAATTCGATTATCGCGTAGGGATTGCCGGATCTGTTTTTACAACAGGTGTAGCTCTGAACATCGATACAATTCATGATAGCTCGCGCTTTAATGGAGCGTTTGATATGAAATTTGGTTTTGAGACTAAATCAATTATCTGTCACCCGATTCACAACCGTGAAGATAAAATCATTGGTGTAATCGAAGTTTTAAACAAGAGAAACGACGACAGATTTTCTACTGAAGATGAAAAGACGATGAAAGTTTTATCGTTGATTTTTTCTTCTGTATTTTACAATTTTAATCCAATGTCGGATAAGTCACTTGTCAGAAGATTTTCGAATCCTTTTGACAGAAAAAATGCACTTATCGGAAAAGTTCCTCACGTAGCTTCTTTAAGAAGTACAATCGTGAAACTAAAAGATATCGAGGCGCCGGTATTAATTCACGGAGAGCGCGGTGTAGGTAAATCTCTTTATTCAAAAATTCTTCACGTTGAAGGGCAGCGTGGATTAAAAGCATTTGAAGTTATCGACTGTGCTTCAAAAGATCAGGACGGAGTGGGAGCAATGCTCTTCGGCCCTGATGAAAGTATATGCAAGCTTATTACTTGCATGGGCGGAACTGTTCAGCTCCATGAAGTTTGGGCCCTTTCAATGAAAAACCAGAAAATGCTGATGGACGTTTTTAAGAGCCGTCACATTCCGGATACAAAATTTGCGCTGGACGTTCGTATCGTTGCAACGACAACAAGAGACCTTGGAGTATTAGTAGCTACGGGAGAGTTCGACCGCGAGCTTTATGAATACATTTCAAAAGCGACAGTTTTCATGGAGCCGTTACGCCGCCGTGGAGATGATATCGATATGCTTTGCGATTATTTCTTAAAAGCTGAATGTAAAAAAGAAGGATTACTTCTTAAATCGTTTGCTCCAAAATTAATGGAGAAGCTAAAGAAATATGACTGGCCGGGAAACATAAAAGAACTTCGCCTGTGTGTTGAACGTGCTGTAATGTACAATCCTAAGGCGCACGTGATCACTGATATTGAGATTGAAGATTCAGCATCACCTTTAGTTGACCTTTCTGAAAAGAAGAGAATGTTCGGTGACCTGCCATTCGTCTCTGACCACAATATTTCACTGAAGGACCGTATGTCCCTTGTTGAGCGCGAAATGATCCATTCAGAAATCAGAAGATGTAATGGAAACAAGTCGAAAGCTGCTAAGGCCATGGGCATCAGCCGTGAAGCATTAAGAAAGAAACTCCTGATGAGTACAGAGATTTTAAAATCGCTGAACCTTTCTGAAGAAGAACGTTTAAGATTTATGAAAGAAGATGATGAATTTTTAAGTGCAGCTTAGTAGGATAGACTCATGTCTTTTCTAAGCCCATTTTTTAATCATCTCAATATCAAAGATTTCATAGATATCCTGATCGTTGCTATTCTCATTTATCAATTACTTTTAATTGTAAGAGGGACTAAGGCCGCACAAATGATTGTGGGCCTTGGATTCCTGTTTGGTCTTTTCTGGCTGGGGATTACCTTCAAGCTTTATTCACTGAACTGGGTACTTGCTCATTTTTTTGATTCATTTTTTATCATCGTCGTCGTTTTGTTTCAGGACCAGTTCAGAAGTGCCCTGGCATCTGTAGGAACAAAAAGAAATATTCTGACAGTATTTTCAAAAGACGAACACGATTTTGAAATTGATGAAATCGTCGAGGCCTGCGGTGCTCTTTCGCGAGAGAAAATTGGCGCTCTGATTGTTATTGAACGTACGCATGGTTTGCTCAACTATATTAACACAGGCACACGTCTGGACTCTAGAATCCATTCGGATATTATTTATTCGATCTTCGAATCGAGTTCTTCTCTTCACGACGGTGCGATCATTTTGCAAAACTCTAAGTTAACTGCAGCGGGGTGTTTCCTTCCGCTTTCAAAAAATTTCGATATTGAGCGACACCTTGGTACCCGCCACAGAGCGGCCCTGGGGCTGACAGAAGTTACCGATGCACTAGTTATTACTTGTTCTGAAGAAAGTGGTAAGATTAATCTATGTGTAGAGGGAATCTTTTATCTGTGCAAGTCTGAAAAAGAACTTGGCCAGTATCTTCGTCACATCTGGAGCAATGAAAGTCTGGACAGTGCACTTAGACCGATCAAGACAAAGGACATCGTTCGTTGAAATTAGAAAAGGCCCAAAGACATTCTTTAAAAATCATTGCGATCTTTTTTGCAGTGTCGTTATGGTTTTACGTCTTGAATTCTGAGCCGGTAGAAATTGAAAAAAAAATCACGATTCAGTTTATTGTCCCTAAGGGCTTTGCAGTGGCAAGTCTTGCAGACAGAGAATTGACTCTGAAACTGAAAGGATCAAAAGCATTTATTGGAAATGTTTTTTCGAATAAAGAAAAGCTGACTGTGGATTTAAATCCGTATTACAAAAAATTCGGGAAAAATTTTAAAGTGCTTTATCATCCTTCACAAATTGCGGTACCTTTCGGCGTGGATATTTTAGAGATGAGACCACGCGAAGCGAACATTGAAATCGACCGTATGGTGATGATGGAGCTTCCGGTTCATGTGACCTACATCGGTAATATGGGTTACGATAAAAAATTTAAAGAAGTAAGTGTTGATCCCCAAAACATCATGATCAAGGGCCCGATTGATGTGATAAAAAAATTGTCGCGCATTGATACTAATCCAGTAAATTTATCAAATATTGATAAGGAAGAAGGAACGATTACTGTTCCACTGGACGAAATTGACCCGCGTTTATCATTTGAAGAAAATCCTAGAGTAAGATTAAAATATAAAGTACAACTGACTATCCCTAAAAGGGCCGATATTAAAAAGGAATAAGTATGACGACGGAGAGAAAACTTTTCGGAACGGACGGAATTCGCGGTAAGGCCAACGCTTATCCAATGACTGCAGAAATTGCAACGGCATTGGGAAGAGCAGTGACTTTCCATTTTCAATCAATCAATCCTAACAATACAAAACCTATCATCATCGTTGGTAAGGATACGCGCCTTTCTTGTTATATGCTCGAGATGGCCTTTGCTTCAGGTGTCTGTTCTCAAGGGGGAGAGGTTATATTAACCGGACCTCTGCCTACACCAGGTGTGGCATTCGTGACTCACTCTATGCGTGCAGATGCCGGAGTTATGATCTCCGCTTCTCACAATCATTTTCAGGATAACGGGATTAAAATTTTCGACGGTAAAGGAAATAAACTTCCGGATGCGATAGAACTTGAACTGGAAAAATTAATTCTAAATCCAGATTTAATGCCGGTGAAATACGCAGGTCAGTTGGGAAATGCTGAAAGACTTAAAGAAGTTTACGGACGATATATTGTTCAGGTTAAATCTGCGCTTGGGCATGATTACGATCTGGATGGAATGAGAATTGTCTTAGACTGTGCGAATGGTGCTGGTTACAAAGTAACGCCGATGATTTTTCATGAACTGGGCGCTGAAGTTTTTTCTATCGGAATTAGTCCGAACGGGGAAAACATCAACAAAGCATGCGGTTCTCTTCACCCTGAAGCAGCACGTGCTGAAGTTTTAAAATACAGAGCGGACATCGGTATTTGTATCGATGGAGACGGCGATAGAGTTTCTGTTATCGATCAAGAGGGAACTGTAGTAGATGGTGATAAACTTATAGGGCTGTTTGCAAAATTAATGCTTGCCCGTGGTGAACTTAAAAAAGGCGATACAGTTGTCGGAACTGTCATGTCGAATTTAGGTCTTGAGCTTTATATTAAAGCTCTTGGATTAAATTTTTACAGAACTAAAGTGGGTGACAGATACATTATCGAGTATATGCGTGCGAATAACTGTATCCTGGGTGGAGAGCCATCTGGGCATATTATTTTCAGCAAACATTCAACGACAGGGGATGGATCACTCGGTGGATTAAAAGTTATTGAAGCGATGAAGTATTTTAATATGTCGCTTAAAGATCTTGTGAGTGAGATTGAATTGTTTCCACAATTTATTAAAAATGTTGTGGTAAAAAATAAACCGCCTCTGGAAACAGTGAAGGCCATTGAAGACGCTACAAAAGAAGCAGAGAAGAAAATGCATGGCAAAGGCCGTGTCCTTCTTCGTTACTCAGGCACTGAGCCACTTCTACGTGTCATGGTTGAAGGTGACAATGCGGAGTTAGTTGAATCAGAATGTAATCGATTAATTCAAGTCGTAACAAAAGAAATTGGTTAGGAGTTCTAATGGTACCTCGTTTAGGCGTAAATATTGACCACGTGGCGACTTTAAGGCAAGCGCGCGGAGAAGATTATCCAAGTGTAGTTGATGCCGCTCAAGTGTCGTTATTAAACGGTGCTGATCAGATTACAATTCACCTTCGTGAAGACAGAAGACATATTCAGGACACTGATGTGGAAACTGTTCGTCTTGTGACAAAACGATTCGGAAAACCTCTCAATCTTGAGATGGGTGTAGACCCTGAGATCGTGGAGATTGCCATTGCTTCAACTCCGGAATGGATATGTTTAGTCCCTGAAAAACGTCAGGAAAAAACGACAGAAGGCGGACTTGATTTACTGGACGACGCCAACTTTATTCGCATTGAAGAAGCTGTTAAAAAATTAAAGAGCTCAATTAAAGATGTAAAAATATCATTATTTCTTGAAGCAAAAATTGAAGTGCTTATCAGAGCATCACAATTAAATATTGACGCTGTCGAAGTTCACACAGGTGAGTATGCGCGCGTTTTTGCCAATGGTGATGACGTCAGTAAGTTCATCGAGCAATACAGAGCAGCAAAAGAGTTTTTAGCGACTCGTAAAATTGCGACTCATGCCGGTCACGGTTTAACAGATGAATCTGTAGTACCGCTTTTAGAATCAAAAATTTTCGAAGAGTATAATATCGGCCACTGGATTATCTGCCATGCTCTTTTTAACGGCCTTTCAAATACAGTGAAGAATCTAAAAACTGTTTTTGAAGCTCATCCTCTAAAATAAAAAAGAAAGGTCACAATGAGTTTAGTTCGCGCCTGGAAAAAAGTTTTAGAATCAGATCTGGGCAATATTGCCAATGAGATGAAAGAGGTTATTGAACCTCCAAGTGTGATCATTCTCGATGGAGTGGTTGGCGCAGGTAAAACGACGTTCGCGAAAATTTTTCTCGATAGAAAAGAAACGAGTTCTCCAACGTATTCAATCATCAATGAAGTCGACAATCTTCTGCATGCTGATCTTTATAGAATAGAAAAAAAGGAAGAGTTGATACATCTGGAAATACCGATGTATTTAGAGGAGAAAGATTATTTTCTCATTGAATGGGGGATGCCATATCTTAATCAGCTTCAAAGAATTATTGGTGATGAGTTTAAATACTATCAATTAAAAATTGAAATCAATGAGAACAATTCTCGCAATTTTCTTCTGACAAAAATCGTCTGATACTAGGCAAATTCTTCCGATTAAAACACTCCGATAAATTATTTTTGCATCAATAAATTGCATCGAATCAAGTGACCTAAACCATCGGACTTATTCGGGAATCACCCGATCTTAACGCTTTAAATTACCTTAATATCAATACCTTACCAATAAAACTGTAAAATAGGTTGTTGACTTCTCCGTTTCCCAGACGTCATACTATTATTGTTAGATTGATTCTTTGAGAAGAGAATTAGATCACAAAGGTTAGGAGACGGGCAAGGATTAGCTCTTCTTAAAGTAGACAGACACACGCATCTCTCGACAATTTAATCTCTCAAAGTTTTAGTTACGATCAATTGGATTTTTTATGGAGGAAGACCAATGAGACTTACATCAAAAGGG
>JACMNL010000025.1 GCA_014378525.1 Bacteriovorax sp. | reverse complement strand
CCCCGGCGTTTTTCACGCATGCTTTTAATTCTTTATCTGCATCTTTTCTTTCACTTTCAGTTCCACCAATCCAGTAATGAAGATCGTGAGTAAAGCAACAGTTTCCCCATTTGTAGGGGGCATCGCTGGTGCCATTTGGCCAGTCAGAACAATAATCCGTCGTGAATGGTTTTAATTCCACTGGTGCAGTTGAAAGAATGCTTTCACGATTGGGATTTGGACTAAATAGTGCGCAGGAGGCGAGGGTTGTGAGAAAGAAAATCAGTAATATATTTTTCATCATTAAATATCAATAGCGTTAATGATTTTAATTTTGGGAGCAGAGTTCATTCCTTCTTTTAACATTCTTGAAGTAAGTTTCTCAACTGGTGTAGCGATTCTATTTTTAATAGCGGCCGGTAAAATTTTACTTAAAGAATTAAAAATTGAAATTGTTGCTTTTTCAGCGAGACGGATTTCGTTTCTCTCTCCAATTAAAAGACCAGGTCTCATGATAATCAGCCTGTTAATTTTTAATTCCATTAAAGCACACTCAGTTTCGCCTTTGACTTTATTGTAGAAAATCTTTGAAGTGGGACTGGCCCCCATCGCAGATATGACAGTAAAAGTTTTTGCCATATTTTTCTCGGCAATTTTTCCAAAATTAACAATAGAATTAAAATCTACTTTCCTGAAATTCTCTTTGCTCCCCGCCTGCTTGATAGTTGTACCAAGGCAGCAGAAATAAATATCACCTTTGAGTTCATCGGAGTAGTCGAGTAGATTTGCAAAATCATTAACGATGACTTCTTTTAATTTCGGATTATTTACATTGAGGGATTTTCTGGTGACTGAAATCACCTCTGAAATAGATTTGTCTGCTAATAGTTTAGAAAACAACAGGGACCCGGTGAGCCCTGTTGTTCCTGATATAACTGCAATCAAATTAGAATGCTGAAGCTTGAGCTGTTCCGTAGTAAGAAACTACGACCTGACAGAATTTTCCGTCAGCACCAGCAAGTGTGTTGTAAGTAGCAGGACGTTTGCTGTTGTAATCAACAACAATTTTTACGTATGAAGGTGTAGAAGCAGCTTCTTTCACAACGCCGCAAATTTCAGCAACTCTTCTTTCCTGGTTTGTGTAGATATATGAAGTGATTTCAACAGATGTTTCTGCAAGAGCAGCGAAACTCATTAATGACATAGCAGAGATAACTAATAACTTACGCATAAAAAAACCTCCAAATTGTTTTTTACAATGTTTGCCTTGTAAGGATAACGCTAAAAAGAAGGCCCTATCAATCACATTATCGGAGTTTTTTACGACGGAGGGGATGACTCGCTATTCCAATCCTATAACAATCATCCGTGCAGAAGCGAGATTTGTAGCCAGCGGAACATCGTGAACATCACAAATTCTAAGCAATGAATAAATATCCGGTTCATGCGGGTGCATTCCCAACGGATCACGCATGAAGATCACTGCATGACAGTCTCCAGTGGCCACCAGCGCTGTTATCTGGGCGTCACCTCCGAATGGTCCTGACAAATATCGTTTAACTTTTAAACCAGTCTGGGCGACCAGTTTACCTGTCGTCGAAGTGGCAATCAGATTAAATCTTTTTAAAAATTCAATATTATCTTTTACGAAGCCGATCATCTCAGCTTTTTTTCCGTCGTGAGCGATGAGCGCAAGAGTTTTTTTCTTAGGTGCTGCCATGGTAATTCCTGATTAATGAAATGTGATTTATTTTAATTATTATATACGATTACGGGATGAAGGACAGAATTAATTTGTACGATTGCGCGAGTAAGTAATCTCCAGTCTCACAGTAGATACATTCGCAATGTTTTTTAATTCACTCAATGTTCCGTCGAGGTCAGAAAGATTTCCTACATACTCTGCAATAAATAATTTGTCCTGTGGATGTTCGATGGATTCAAACTTCATGCTGGCCAGTTTTTCGCGAAGATCAACTGGTGAAGTCGTTTCAATAATAACTCTTCTTTCCCAGATGCCATATTGATTGATGCCTTTATCGTAAGTGACAAGTGCTTTTGATTTTGAATTCAGTGATCGGGGCGCTTCCCCTTTAAAAATGTTAAATCCGTTTGCCGAGACGACTGCGTCCGCTTTGGGGCATTCACTTTGAGCGCAGGCATAAAGATCATTTGAGAAAACAACATTTACGCTGAGAAGTTTGATGTTTTCATCTGTTGAAACTGATTTGGGTTTAGACTTATTTCCCAAAGGCATTTCATCTTTATTTTCAGGCATTGTTTGATAGAATTTTTTAGCTTTTTCAATCAGCCCTTTTCTGCCGGCCACAATATTTGGAATTTTTCTTTCAGCTTTAATTTCAGGAGCATTCGAAACTTCTTTTTGAGTAACAGATTCGAGCGGCACTGAAAAATTTTTTTCTTTCGGTTCGTAGTTTTTTGTTTCAAGCCAGGCATAAACGCTGGCGATGATCATGATGATCGCGAGAAAGTAGAGTGCCGGGCGATTCACTTTCATGGAGCATGTCCATAAACATTAATTTTCCACGAAGTCAGTGTTCCCGTATCAGCGACCTCTCCATCGATAACTTTAATCGTCCAGTTACCAGATGAAGTTTCACCGTAAAATGCGTTTGATAAAAAAAGTGCATTGCTTAAATTCGTTGCAATCATTCCGCTATTGATATTCATTACATTTGAAACTGTTCCTGATGGAGAAGTGATTTCAATTCCCAGTTCTCCCGGGTAGGCGTGAGTAACGTTCACCGTAAGCTGGATGGATTCGACAACTAAATTTGAAGTGACATTAATTGTATTCGTAGTTCCTGCTGCTGAATGATCAGGAATCGCCTGTGAAATAGCTCCACTTGAAAAAAGTGATTCAACCATGGTACCTAAATGCGAAGTATATGTTTCTGCCATCAGCACTGCGGCCTTTGCATCGAGCGCTCCGAAACCATACCAGTTATGAAACCAGTATCCGGCAGCATTATGTGTCCATCCTCTTTCATAAATATGTCCGGCAAGATCGTGGGAAGCTCCCATCGGATGACTGGAGTTGGTAGAAGTCGGATCAACCTTCACTGCAGTTGATGCAAGAATATGTTTTACATCTCTCCAGGTAAGCGCAGGATTCGCCTGCAACATTAAAGCAACAGTTCCTGCCGTAATAGGTGAAGAAAAAGATGTTCCTTCTAATGTTGAAGTATAATTGCATCCGGCATTGAGTGGATTCACGCCGGTATCAAAACTATTTGTTCCGGTGATGTTTGATTTTGAATACCCTTTTGAACATCCCGTTAAATCAGTTGAAATAATTCCAGGTTTAGTTACACCATCTTCACCACCGGGAGCTGAGATCCAGAGATTAGATCCGGGAGAAGAGTATTCTGTTAGAACATTTCCTGAAGTGAGTGCTGCTGCTAAAATGGTGTAAGGAAAAGCATTAACTTGTTCAAGATTTGCATTTCCAAGATAAGCATTACCTTCATAGGTCGCATTACATGCACCTAAATTACCAAAATATTCGTTGCCGGCAGCTTTAACATAGATCGATCCTTTTCCCGATCTCTGCGACGTCACTCCGTATTTTAACTGCGTAATGTAAGTACTATCGATGGGAACCACGGTACACGTGTCGGTTCCATAGCTGTAATTGAAAACATCAATCGCACCTTTGGCCTGATCGAGATATCTTGAGAGTGATTGTGTTGATTCAATAAAATTAAATCCAGCAAGTGTTACTCCAGGAGCTACACCACGTCCGCCAACTGCATTGTTGGCAACAGCACCGATGAGTCCCATGACCGAAGTTCCGTGTTCAGAAGTATTGCCAGAGACCCATGGTTTATTTCCAGGCCATGAAGCAGAAGATGAATTTAAATAATTTCTTGAAAGAGGAATGCTGACGTTGGCATAGAGATCTTCGTGATCAACTTCAATGTTGGTATCGGAAACTGCAACCACAACACCTTTACCTGTAAAACCCAGAGAAAAAAGATTGTCTATATCGATATCTGCACCGACTGTACCGTTTGTGCTGGAGAATGCACTCTGTCCTGTATTATCCAGGTGCCATTGATAACTAAGTAGTGGATCGGGTCCAACGAGTGCAACTCGTGGAGCAACTGTCGCCGCAGTTGAAGAAGTACCTGAGCTGCTCTTACATCCGTAGAGTGCAAAAACATTTAAAACTAAAATTAATGTGATGAGACTTTTCATATATTTTTCTACCAAAGAATAGGTATACTGGTAGTCACATTATAGCATGTTTCGGCGTATGAATTATGGAAACATAATGGAAAAATTAGAGAGGAGTTTTTTATGAAGAGTTTCGTGCTTTTAACTACACTTTTATTCTCAGGTATCAGTATCGCAAAGACACCGGCCGCTGAATACAAGCTGGTAATTACAGAGAAGGGTTATGTACCTGATCACTTGAGTGTTAAAGCAGGAACTCCTGTCGTATTAAAAATCACCAGGCAAACAAATGCCACTTGCGCGAGAGAAGTTCTGGTTCCCTCTCAAAATATCAGAGTAGAATTACCGCTTAATAAAGAAGTGAGCGTGAAAGTCGCTGCACTTAAAAAAGGCGAAATTAAATTCGGTTGTGCCATGAATATGATGGTGGCCGGTGTGATTAACGTAGAATAAAAAAATAAAGCAGCGGATCTTGGTCCGCTGCTTTTATATAATTAAAAAACTAATCAACAATTACGTGCCAAACATTTCCAAGTCCGTCACCTTTAATGTCTCCAGCTTTTTTATCGCCAGCATAGAAGTATAGTGGTTGTCCTTCAAGAGTTAATTGAAGAGATCCGTCTTTTCTTTTTGTCGTTCCCATTGGGTCTTTCACTTCAGAAGCGTCTTTAACTAAAATTGGTGGCCATGCTTTTGCGCATGCATCGTAACAGTTAGAAACATTGGCATCATCAACATCAAAAGTATAAGCAACTTTTCCATCAGCAGTTGAAACAACATCACGTCCATCAGCGATCTTGAATTCTGTTAGTGGAGCAAATCTTCCTGCTTCATCAGCATGAGATACATTAGAACTAAAAACTACAAATGTTACAGCGAGAATAGATAGTGCAAACTTCATACAACCTCCTAAGGTTTTTTCCTGGTGAAATTAAACTAAACCAATCCATATTATTAATAAACTAAGTGTTTCAGTGAATAGTTGACGGGATTAGACGGCATTTGTTCAAAAGTTAAGCATTTAATATATTGAGGTAAAATTAAAACTATGTTGAGGGTTACATACCAAGTATACCCAAAGGTACTAATCCTTATTCTTTGAGTATGTTAGAAAAAAGATTTAAATCATATTTATCATCATCAGAATTTTAGAGTCATAAATAAGTCGTATAAGCAGACTCGGACCAATTAAGTTTAAAAAATTAAATTCGATAGGTCGCAAGTACAACAAAAAATATTTTACTAAATAGAGGAAAAATAATGGAAGCACTTAAGAAAAATTTTCAAGAAGTAAGTGAAGCAGACCTTATGCAAATTTATGAAGCACTAGATAAAGTACAGGCCATCATCGAATTTAATCTTGATGGAACAATTATTACCGCCAACAAAAACTTCCTCGCGGCCATTGGATATACAATGGATGAAGTTAAAAACAAACACCACAGAATATTTTGTGAAGAAGAGTACGCATCGTCTCTTGCTTACAAACAATTCTGGGAAAAGCTGGATCGTGGGGATTTTGATTCTGGAGAATATAAGCGTGTAGGTAAAGGTGGAAAAGAAATCTGGATCAACGCTTCTTATAATCCTGTAATGAATGCTGATGGAAAACCATATAAGGTAATTAAGTTTGCTACAGATATAACAGCAACAAAAATGAAGAATGCTGAATTCGAAGGAAAGATCAATGCGATCTCCAGAGCTCAGGCGGTGATTGAATTTAATCTTGATGGATCAATTATAACTGCTAATGAAAACTTTCTTGCAGTAACTGGTTATTCACTGGATGAGGTTAAAGGCAAACACCACAGAATTTTCTGTGAGGGTTCGTATACAAGTACAAATCAATATTCTCAGTTCTGGGAAAAATTATCCCGAGGAGAATTCGATTCAGGAAGATATAAACGTATAAGCAAGTCTGGAAAAAATGTTTGGATCATGGCCACATACAATCCGATCTTCGATATGAACGGAAAACCTTACAAAGTTGTAAAATTTGCTTCGGACATTACAGCTCAAGTTGAAAAAGAAGAATCAATCCAAAAAATGTCGGTGGACTTCGCAAAAAGTGCCACTGAACTTAAAGCTGTAACAGATAAAGCAAACAATGTAGCGAAGGGAGCACTTGCTCTTGGAGCAACAACAGAAGAAATGAACGCATCAGTTGAAGAGCTTACGGCTTCAATTAACTCTATCGCGCAAAATACAAAATCAGCTGACGGTGTAGCGAAAGCAACATTCACTGAAGCAGAAGTGGGAAGTAAGGCCATTGCAAAAGCTATCGAAGCAATGGAGCTGATCAGTAAGTCTTCAGAAGACATCAGCGAAATCGTAAAAGTAATCAGCGAGATTGCAGCACAAACCAATCTTCTTGCATTTAACGCCGCGATTGAAGCAGCGAGAGCAGGAGAGCACGGTCTTGGGTTCTCGGTTGTTGCTGACGAAGTAAGAAAGCTTGCCGAAAGATCTTCACAGGCGACAAAAGAAATTTCTAAACTGATCAATGAATCTACCAAGAGAGTTTCACAAGGTTCAGACATTTCGAAACAAGCTGGTGTGGCATTCGAAAAAATCGTTGCAGGAGTTAATAAAACAACTCAGTCGATATCTGAAATTTCAAGTGCGACAGAAGAGCAATTATTAACTGCGAGAGGAGTAAGTTCTGCGATCCAGCAGGTTGCTGATGAAACTGAAAAATCAGCGATAGCTTCAGAAGAGATTGCGACGGCTACAAAAAGTCTTTCGACTGGAATCGATAATCTGAACAAAACAATTGAAAGTTTAACGGCATAGAATAATGTTACCAGCACAAAATAATTCAGACGAAATGGACAACGTCACACTTGTAAGAGTGATTGGCGTTGTTCACAAATTAACCGGCATCACAATGGCAGAACATAAGAAGCCGCTGCTGCAATCCCGTTTGAAAAAACGAATGCGTGAACTTCAAATTACTTCTTATGGTGAATACATGGATTATCTTGCTAAAACAGCAGGAGAAACCCAGAACTTTATCAATGTTGTTACGACAAATGAAACAACTTTTTTCAGGACTCCCAAAGTGTGGAGTTTTTTTGAAAAGGAATTTCTGCCGGAGTGGCATAAAAACAATCCAAGGACAATGTTGACTCTCTGGTCAGCTGCTTCATCTTCAGGTGAAGAAGCCTACAGTCTGGCGATACTTTGTTCAGAGTTTAAGTTAAAGACACCAGGATTTGATTTTAAAATTCTTGCCACAGATATTTCCAGTGCTGTACTGGCCGAAGCAGAAGCTGGTGAGTATCACGATCGTGCTGTTGAATTTTTCAAGAGAGCAAAACCTGAACTATATGACAGATATTTCTCAAAGAAGGACGAAAGTACTCATATAATTTCGAGCGAGGTTAAAAAGAAAGTCCAGTTTCTTCCTCACAATCTTTTTTCCGTTAAAAAAGAACAGTTCGATATTATTTTTTTAAGAAATGTTCTGATTTATTTTTCTTCTGAAGATCAGGAGAATGTGCTGATGAATGTTTCAAGAAGTCTAAAGATTAATGGTCATTTAATCATTGGTGAGTCTGAATCACTGAGTAGATTGAATACACCTTATCATTTTATTTCTGCCTGCATTTATGATTTAAGGAAAGAAGGAAAATGAAAGAGGTGCACGTTAAAATTGCCGAAGTTCACACTGGTACCGAAGGTGAAATTCTGCGTGCTACCCTAGGCTCGTGCATTGGCATTGCTTTTATCTGGCGAGAACAAAAACTTTGTGGACTTGCTCATTGCTTTCTTCCTGAAACAGAAGAAGAGGCACATTTGATTGGTGCCAAATATGTGAACCAGGCCATTTTATCGCTGATGAAAATAATGAAGATAAAAAAAGAAGATATAAATGATGTTGAAGTTTATCTCGCCGGGGCAGGAAACATGATGAACCAGCTTTTTAAGTCCAACAGCTCTCAGATTGGAAAAAATAATGAAATTTCAGCGAGAAAATATCTCCAGTGTCATGGCTTCAAAATTAAAGAGGCACGGCTCGGATATAATTCTGGTAGTAAAATTTTAGTGAACTGTTCGGACTTTACAGTTGAGTTTATTAAACTTGATGAACTGAACTTAGTGGGCTGGAAAGCATCATAGGATAATTATGAAAAAGACAACAACGGAAATCTATACATCATTCCATATTGATAAAACTGAAGTGGCCATTGAAGTTCAGGCTGTTCAGGAAGTCGTAAATTTTCCGGAAAGGATTATTCCCATGCCGATGGCACCGGAGTTTCTTATGGGAGTTTTCAATTTGAGAGGAACTATTATTCCGATCATCAACCTGAAAAATCTTCTTCACTATCCGGAATGCTCAGTAAACGCTAATCAGAAAGTAGCGATCATTGAAATTGAAAGCGCAAAAGTCGGTCTGGTTTTTGATTCAACCAGCGAAATACTTCGCGTAACAGAAGATAAAATCAGCATCTTTGGTTATGTGGCGGAACACTCTCATAAAGTAATTAAAGGTGCCATCAAGCTTGATGAAGGCTCACGCATCCTTCAGATTCTTGATACTACGGCCTTGATCTCAATCGAAAATATTCCGCAAATTATCGACCAGCAAAAAATTACGGCTAACCAAAAAAAAGATTCTCGACATGATCAGCGCCACAAATGTATTTCTTTCCGTGTAAAAGATGTAAGGATGGCCATCGAGATCGCGCAGATTTATGAAATTGTAAAAGTTCCTGAGATCAAGCAGTCGAGTATTCAGAATGATATTTTCCTTGGAATCATTAATCTTCGAGGAAGAACTATTCCTGTAGTGAGTTTTTCGCGTGTGCTGAAAATGAAAGAGATTGAGGATTTCGGCGATATAGAAGACCAGAGAATTATTATTTTAAAGATCAATACTGAGCTTATCGGACTTATGGTTGATTCAGTAGAATGCATCAATAGTTATTATAGTGATGACATCATGGCAGTACCTCTACTTACGAAAGACAGAGTTGCGATGTTCAAGGGATGCATTAATCTTCCAGGAGAAGGGGAAATTTTCCTTCTGTCTCAAGAGCATATTCTTTCACATCACGAAATTCTGGAAGTCACTGAAGGGCATAGTAAGATTTATCAGAATGCAGTTGAAAATCAAGTACTGAAAGCACGTACCATTGAATCTTATATTTCTTTCCGCCTCGATCACTTATTTGGTATTTCTATCAAAGATGTAAAAGAAATCATTAATTACACTGATGATATTTTAAGCGCACCAGGAATGCCTCATTATGTGAAAGGAATGTTAAACTTGAGATCACAACTCATCACGATCATCGATACAAGATGTCTTTATAAAATGAAAGAAAATGAATCTGAAACAAACGAATCAAAAGTTTTAATCTTCGAAAAAGAAGGCGAGAGATTCGGACTTGTTGTCGATTCATTAGAGAGTATTCTCTCAATTGATCAGGACAAAAAATTCAAGGTACCAACACTCCTTACCCAGAACGTCCAAAACCAGTTCCAGGACGATATTAAAGAGATCGTCTCAGTTAAATTGGACGAAAAAGAAGGGGCCTTGATTATTCTGAATATCGGCTCGGTCACTGAAAGGATTAAGTCCCTGAAAAGTGCCTAGTTTCATGCGCTTAAGGCGATGCTTAAATTGAGAACATGCAGCGTGTAAAGTTTTCAAGACCACCCTCTGGAACTCTTTTTTCTACTATACTCGGACTATAAAAATGATTCGAGAAGGGAAGGGTTCCTCTATGAAAGACTTAATGTTGGTTTTAGTTTTAACTTTAGTTGTTGGTGCAATCAGCTCGCTAAAAACTGATGCAAACTTGGTTCAAATCAAAAAGATGAATACTGAAAAACTATACATGTCTCAGAACTAATTTTTTTTATGTATAGATCCAGTAATAAACCAGGTAGAAGAAAACAACGTTCGAAAATATCAGTGAGTCCATACGATCTAATATCCCGCCGTGGCCTGGAATTAAATTACTCATATCTTTTATATTCAAGTCTCTTTTAATCGCAGAAATATTCAAGTCACCAAAAAATCCGCAGATCGCAATCAATGCAGATATCAATACTACCTGTTTATCGTTAAACGGCAGTAGTTCGCGAAATAAGTAACCAAAACAAACTGCACCGAAAATTCCACCCAGAAGTCCTGCCAGAGTTTTATTGGGCGAAATGAGTGGAGAAATTTTTCTTCTTCCAAAAAGTTTACCAAAGATAAACTGGCAGACATCGTTAAGCTGAGTGATAAGGATCAAAAAAAAGATTAACCCTGGTGCACCTTCGCCCATCGATTCAATGTTGGGTAAAGACATTAGAAACGACATATGTGAGAGAGAAAAGACTGTCAACATCAAGGCCCACTGAAGCTGGCTGAATGTTTTAATGCTGTCTGAACTCTGGTCTTCGAGAATTGATCTGAAAGGAAGAAGTAATAACATCCCGACCGGAATGAAAACCAGAAATGGAATAAATAATCTGGCATAAGCAAAGTAATACTGAACAGGTATCGCAAGATAGGCGAGAAGAATGGTTCTTCTGTGTTTGTGATTAAAGTTGAGTTTACTGGTTAGTTCTCTAAATGAAATAAACGAAATAATGGCAAAAATTATGAAAGCTAGTTCTCTTGTCGTACCAATGATGATTATGACGATCGAGAAAATTACCCACCAGGAATTCACTCTGGACTTAATACTTTTTAGAAATTCTTTTTTTGTGAAAAAGTTCCAGCCGTAAAATAAGACAGTAAAAAAGATGAGTATCGCCAAAGTCATGATAACCGAGTGTTCTGTTTTGGGAGTCAGAGTAAGAAAAGGGATCATCAAAACCTCAATAATTTCATCTATTCACCGATTAGATCGATAAATAAATTATAAGGGAGATTTTGAATGAGCAAAAGAGCAGAAAAAATATCTAGTTTTAAAACCTTTGATAATGTGGATCTTGTGTATAGGGCGTGGGAACCGGAAACAACTCCTTCAACACCTAAAAAAGCACTGATTATGATTCACAGAGGGCATGAGCACTCTGGAAGATTAATTGATCTCGTCGATGGAATTAAACAACCGGAATTTTATGCTTTTGGATACGATTCGCGCGGACACGGGAAATCACCGGGACCAAGAGGGTACGCCCCGACATTTGCTCACATCGTAAAAGATTTAGATACATTCGTAAATTTCATTTCAAAAACATACGGAATTGAAATGGAAAATATTTTTCTCGTAGCAAACTCTGTTGGTGCAGTTGTTTGCTCAACTTGGGTACATGACTACGCTCCGAAAATACGTGGTATGGCACTTGCTGCTCCGGCGTTCGAAGTAAAACTTTATGTTCCAGGTGCAATGGCGGGATCGCGTTTTTTAAACGCTGTAAAACACCCGGCCTTCATTTCATCATATGTAAAATCAAAATTCTTAACTCACGATCCTGAAGAGCAAAAGAAATATGATTCAGACCCGCTTATCACTCCGGAAATCGCAGTGAATATTCTTGTAGGCCTATACGATGCAGGGATGAGAGTTGTGAATGATTCAGGTGCCATCCATACTCCGACAATTGTATTTTCTGCCGGGTCAGACTGGGTTGTAAGCAATGCCCCTCAGAAAAAATTCTTTGATGGATTAAGCTCAAAGAAAAAGGAATTCGTAACTCTTGATGGTTTTTACCACGGGGTTCTTTACGAAAAAGATAAAAAAATTCCTTTCGATCGCATTCATAAATTCATCAATGAAGTATTCGCAGCTCCAATGGAGTCAGTGGACTTAGTGAAAGCTGATAAAGAAGGCTACACATATAATGAATATGAAACGATGAAAAAAGGTGAAGTAAGCTTAATGAACAAAATAAGCTACATGTTCCAGGTAATGTCGATGAAGACACTTGGAAATCTTTCTGAAGGTATCCGCGTTGGTTATAAATACGGATTTGACTCTGGGATTTCACTGGACCACGTTTATAAAAATAAAGCACGTGGATGGTTAGGTCTAGGCCAGATCATCGATTACTTCTATATCAACGCTGTTGGATGGAAGGGGATTCGCGCCCGTCGTGTTCACATACGTGAAGCTCTCGACTTCGCAATCCAGGATTTAATTAAACAAGGCCGTCCGGTTCGTATCATGGACATTGGTTCTGGCCCTGGTAGATATTTACTGGAGACTGCAAAAAAATACGAAAAGAACGATGTAAAAGTTCTTCTTCGTGACTACAGTATCGACAACGTGAATGAAGGAAAAGAAATCGCAAAACAACTTGGAGTCTCAAACTCTGAGCACATGCAGGCAGATGCTTTCGATAAAGAAACTTATCAGAAACAAGCTTTCCGCCCGAACATTTTAATCGCTTCAGGATTGTTCGAACTTTTCCCAAGCAACGATCTGGTTAACAATGCTATCGAAGGTGCAGCTGCAATTTTAGAAGACAAAGGTTATGTCGTATACACAGGACAACCATGGCACCCTCAGTTGGAAATGATTGCTCATACACTTCCAAACCGCGAAGGTGAAATGTGGGTTATGAGAAGAAGAACTCAAAAAGAAATGGATCAGCTTTTTGCACGTATTGGCGCGAAGAAGTTTGATATGAAGATCGATGAATGGGGTATCTTTACAGTAGCGACGGCAACATATGACAAAAAATAAAGAATTAGAAACCTACTTTAAACTGATGCTCGCTGGTGGATCAACTGCACTATACAATTACGTGCAGGAGCATTCACTGCTGGCTGATTATAAAGTTGGTGATACATTTAGTGCAAAAGATTTTGCAGACAAGTTTAATTACAAACACGGTCCTGCAGAAGTTTTTTTAAACAGCCTGATCGCTCTTGGTTTACTGGAAAAGAAAGCTGATAAATACGGCATTTCACCGGTGATGGAGCTCTTAAAAGGCAATTATAAAAACCTTAGTGCCGAGTACTGGGCACATCTTCCAGTGCTTTTAAAAACTGGTACTCCATTTAAAAGAATGGATGCAGTTGTCGACAGCGAAAAAGAATACCAGGTACAGGTTAAGTCGCTTGAGTGGATGATGACTCCTTGTGCGGAACTGATGGTAGAAATGCTTTCGAAAACACGCCCTGATCTATTAACAAAAAAAGATCTTCAGGTGCTGGATGTTGGTGCGGGATCAGGTGTATGGGGTTTTAACTTCGCCTATAAAAATAAAGATGCGAAAGTCACTTTAGCAGACTGGCCGGCCGTTCTTGTTGTCGCAAAAGATACAGCGTCAAGAAAAAACATTATCGATCGTGTTACAACAATAGAAGGAAACTTTCACGAATCAGTATGGCCGGATGGTATTTTTAACATGGCGACGTTAGGAAATGTAACTCACATCCTGACTGCTGAAGCTAACAAAACTCTTTTCAAAAAAATCTATAAATCAATGGCCCCGGGTGGAGAACTCGTGATCCTTGATGCCTACGGTGAAGTTCCTGAAGGGGAGTTAGCTCGTGCGCTTTATCAGATGGGTTTAACGATCAGAACAATTCAGGGGCGTGTGTTCATGCCTGAAGAGTTAAAACCAATGTTACTTGAAGCAGGATTTAAAACATTCGAATTCCATTCACTGGATGTCATTCCACAATCAATGGGAATGCTGATCGCTAAAAAATGAAAGAACAAAATCAATTAGTGCCTATTTTATTAATACTGGTCGCTGCTGTTTTCGGAGCAGCGGCCCAGTATTTTTTCAAACAAGGCTCAGTCAGATTGATGGAAGTTTTCATTCTGAAAAATTATTATCTGATCGCGGGCCTAGTGAGTTTCTGGATTGTACTGCTTTTAATTCTTCTTTCGTTCCGTCTGGGCGGAAAGATGATGGTCGTGTATCCAACTTACGGGACAACTTATATCTGGGGACTTCTCATCGCTCACTACATGGATAAAGAGCTCATCAACCCCGTTCAAATCGGCGGAATCTTCATTATCATTCTTGGGATTGGATTAGTATCGTATCAAAGATAAAATGCTTATATAGCCTTTTTAGTTCTGTTGGCGATAGTGAGTAACAACAGCGCAGCTACAATTCCTAAAATAGAATTATAAACACCCGGCGTAGTGAGATTCAATCCGACAAGTATTCCTAAAAAACCAAAAATAAACGCACGGTCGCTTTTACCAGATGGCCCTGCGTACACTCGTGGTTTTCCATTGAGTACGGCCGCAAGTCCTGTTAACTCAGATACAGCAGCAAAAAAGATTACAAAGTGAAGCAGTGGCTGTGAAATAAACGGCAGTGCTGTAAACGCATAATAAAGAAACCCGTCAGAAACCACATCTGTCATTTCATTGAGAACTGCTCCAAGCTTCGATTGCATGTTGTGCTCTTTCGCCAGCATCCCGTCAATCGCGTTGAAGGCCATGCGAATAAAGAAGAAAACAGGCAGAACAAAAAATGCTTTTGCATGTCCTGATGTCAAAACCAGTAATCCAATTAACACAGAAAATAGACAAGTCGCAACTGTCACCTGATTGGGAGTCACTCCCGACTTTGCCAGCAGGCGAACAATCGGTCTCAGTAAATTCTGGAACTGTGGTTTTAAATCGTAAATAGTCATTTATATTTTTGCCTCAGGCGTGACATCGTTGGGACTTGATCTGTTTACTGAAAATAAACTCATCGCCTGAATTTGTGATCCCTGCGGAATATTGGTTCCAGGTCCCATTTTTGTGAAGGCACCGATAAAAGTGAAACTTCCAATTTTAATTTTTTTCGCGTACACAAAAAATCTGCCGTTTTTCACTCTTAGAAAATGCGAAGACATGTAACAGTTGTGTCCGAAAATAACGAAGTCTCCAACCTCCATTAAACTTCTGTCATTCACCACTGTTCCCGGTGTCCAGAATACACTTTTACCAATTTTACTTCCCCAGGCACGAAGCCACGCAGAGTACATACCCGGAAGATAAAATAACAAACGTTCCAGTTGTGGAAACACTAAGTAGATTTGTTGAACACGAAGTGAAAATAACCACGGTGAAAATGTATGCTCTTCAAGACCGATATAAGCACCGCCTTCTTTCATCGGGTAAATCCCGAGAACGATTCTTTGAATTAAAAGTGGCAAGAGGTAAGGAGTGAGCGCAAACTCCACGAAGTAAAGTATCTCACGGGTTTGAACGAACTTCACAAAGAAGTAGACCATCAGTGAAAAGAAAAAAAGAGGAAAAAAATGTTGGAGGCGCTTAAATAATAAATTTAAGACAAAATCTTTATTCATAATCATAATAATAAGTATAAACGCTTTTTTGGACTTTCATAGGAATGCCCCAATGGATAAGAATTTGCCTGATAAGAGAATTGCAGTGGCCCCTCCCAGAGATAAAATTTTTGGGTGGATTACTGGACACGCACTTTCGCTTCGTAAAAGCAGACTGGATTTTATGTATCAGTCATTTTTAACTTACGGCGATTTCCTGGAAATGTTCCTGGGAAAAACGAGAACTCTTCTGGTAAACGACCCGGCAGGTTTGAAATACGTGCTGTTTGAAAATGCGAAGAACTATCCGAAAAATACTCCGGGTTATAAACGAGTGGCCGAAGTAATTGGTCAGGGAGTTTTCACTGACGTCGGAGATGACTGGAAAAAAGGAAGACGTGCGATTCAACCGATTTTTAACCCGAGTAAATTTGATCATTATTATGATCTCATTTCAGAAGAATCCAACAAAACCATTTCAAAAATGCTGCTGGAAAAAGATGATGAGTTCAACCTGTCGTACTGGTCAACGAGATACGCCCTGCATGTGATCGGAAGAAGTTTACTGAATGAAAGTCTGGAAGACAGCTTTGATATTATCAGCCAGAAATTATCCAAGCTGATAGATCTCACTGAAAAAAAGATGATGAATATTATTCCATGGATGACACCTTCAAAAAAGCGCGATGTAAAAGAGTTTCAGGATGCGCTTCTGGTTCTCGATACTGAAATCCAGAAAATTATTGAACGTGAAAAAGCAAAACCTCGGGCCTCGCGTGGAAATTTTATTCATGCACTACTTGAATCTCCTGAGAACTTCAGTGAAGAAAAAATACTTTCACAAGTAAAGACTATGATCTTCGCAGGCCATGAAACATCGGCCAATGTGATCACGTGGGGATTTTATTATCTGATGAAGTTTCCGGAATGGCAGGACAAAATTTTTGAAGAATTAAAAAGCTGCGGCTTTCAGATTAAAAGTGAAGAGCAGGTTGAGAATTTTAAATACGTTAATTTATTTTTGCAGGAAGTCCTGCGCATGAGACCTCCGGTCTGGTCTTTCGGAAGACTGGCCATCAATGATGATGTTATTCACGGAAGCAAGGTGAAGGCCGGAGATCTTATTTCGATCTCGCCATATCTGATGCATCATCATCCGGATTACTGGGAAAATCCGGAAGAGTTCAATCCGCACAGATTTGAAAAACCACCGGTGCCGATGACATTCATTCCCTATGGAGCAGGCCAGAGAGTCTGCATGGGGGAGCGTTTGGCAAACCTGGAAATCGCCATGATTTTTTTAAAAACCGTAGAAAAATTTCAACTGAAGTTCACAGAAGAAGATTATGAAATGCCGATGAACCCTCAGGTTTCACTTCGCACAGAAAAAACTTTGATGGGAAAAATGATCAGACGTTAATTGGTGCGGTTTTCCAGTTCGAGAATTTTCTGGCGTACAATTTCTGTAATTTCCTGAACCGGCAGGTTGACCACATCAGGAATCAGCACCGGTTTTCCCACAATAATTTTTGAATCGTGAGGAATGATGACTGAGTCACCTTTTGGCATCGCCTTACCAAGACCCTGCATATAAATCGGGACAAAAGGAATCGTTGGATGAGCTTTTAAAATATATGAAATCCCGTTTTTAAACTGTCCCATCACTTCAGGTTCACCGCGCGAGCCCTCAGGGAAAAGCAGGATCGATTTATTTTTTGCAAGAGCATCGTTAATCGGTGCAATCGTTTTATCAACTTCCTGTTTGCCTTTTCTGTCGATCAAAATTGTATTGAAAACAAACTCAAAAAATTTTCTGGCAAAAGCACTTCTTCCAAAATAATCACTGGCCGCAATTGGATGTGCATCGAGATGCCCTTTCATGGGAATCATCGCGAGAAAAGCAGCGGTGTCCATGTGACTATTGTGATTGGCCACGTAAATACACTGAGGGATGTTTTCTAAATCGGAACTTTTAGGAAAAGAAATTCCGACAAAAAGACGCAGGAAATTCTTTAAAATTATTTTAAAGAGAATCAGGTGTAGAATGTATTTAAGCGCTTTTTCCATTGCGTTTACAGTTTAACATAATATTGGTATCTAAACTCATTATGACAAAATTTAGTTATTCTTTTGGCGTGGCCATTGGAATTCATATTATAGCCCTTCTCATAGCAGGTTTTTTGGTTCAAAAAAAAGAAGATCTGAATTTCAATTCCAGAAATTTAATTGATGTTCAATTTGGCAGCGGAGCTGATAATTCCGGAGGAAGTGCTCCGAAAAAAAAAACCGTAAAATCTTCAGAAAAAAAAACAACTCCGCTTGAAATAAAATCGACAACAATTAATTCAAATGTAAATGAATCTGGCATTGGAACTGGAAGCGGCACTGAAAGTAATACAGGTGCAGGAAGTGGATTATCTTCAGGAAATAGCTTTGAAGCATCGATTGTAAATTATCAGGGTCCGTTATATCCAAGAATCGCACAGGTTCGAGGTCTGCAGGGAAATGTCCGCTTAAGGATTAAAGTTTCAGAGGAAGGAATGCCGGAAGACACAACGATTCTTCAAAGCAGCGGCCACGATGTGCTCGATCGCGCGGCCCTGGAAGTCATTCCCCGCTGGAGATTTCAGAAAAAATATGCACCTTATTTCGTGGAAAAAAATATCTATTTCCGTCTCAAAGATTAGCCACTCACATTTCATACATTTAGCAGGGAAAAAAACAGCAAATGCTCCGCGCGTTACACTGACTCTTAAACTTCTTCTTACAATTCATTCTAAAAGAAATATTCATTAGACAAACTCCCTCGATGTAGAGATATTGCAGCCACCAATTCATAGAGAGGTCTTCGATGTTTAAATCACTTTTCATTACTATGCTTTTAGTTTCAAGCGCTCCGGGTTTTACTCAGGAAGTTGATCCAGCTTTAGTTATCTCAAGTGTCGAAGTCCACCAGGTCACAACTCCGGCCGAGGTTAAAGAAGAACTTGCTCTGGAAATTAATCCTACAGCAAACGTTGAGCTTCCAAGTCTTCCGGCAAATCCAATTGATGAAATCGCAATGTATCTCGATGGCCTTATCGCAATCGGAAAAAAAATCTGGCCGATTATCGATGCAGGCCGCCCGGTTATTACTACAAACGGCTTGATCCCGGCGATGAGTGTCCTTCCACATATCGAAGGAACTCAGGCAAGAGCTGAGCTTCTTGAAATGGCAAACTGGTCAGTTCCAAAAGCTGTCAGCTACAGAGTGTCTTACAAAAATTATTTCAACAGCGAAGTCATTGGCTTCACATACACTGTCTTTTTTCAGCACAGCGGAACTTATAAAGGTATCGGAAAATATATTACGAGCTTAAGAGTTCAAGCGAGTGAAGTGTATGCAGCATGGGGATTCAATTTCGATGCAGCTTCAGAACTTGTGAATGTTGCCAACGTTGGATCAGTAGATGCACCCGTTGCTTCTGCGATCATCTCGATCTCATACAAAGCAAAAGGATTGATCAACGAATTGAGAAATGCTCAAAGCTTTTATGTTGATGGAAACGGAACAATGAAACCGCTTAATAACTAAATAACTTCGACCTATACGAAGGCGAGATTTATTCTCGCCTTTTTTTATTGTGAGACCCATGAAAAATTTTGCAGACAAAAAAGTTCTTATCACCGGTGGTGCTTCCGGTATCGGCAGACTGATGGCCGAAAAATTAGCGAAACGCGGAGCTGTAGTCATCATCGTTGACATCAATCTGGAAGCAGCAAAAGCTACGGCAAATGAAATCAAAACTTCCGGTGGAAAAGCTTACGCTGTTTATGCCAACCTGGGTGACCTCGAAAGTTTAAAAAAATGTAAAGCTGAAATAAGTGCAATGGGTTTATCCGTGGACGTTCTCATTAACAATGCAGGTGTCGTTTTCGGTGGAGAGTTCGAAAAACTTTCACTTGATAAACATCTTCTTACTTACAGAATTAACATCGATGGCATGGTGGCCATGACTCATTTATTTTTTGACCAGCTCAGAAAAGGACAGGATTCAAACATCGTGAACATCGCAAGTGCATCCGGATTAATCGGACTACCTTACGGAACAACTTACTCTTCATCTAAATGGGCCGTGATCGGATTTTCAGAATCACTTCGCCTTGAACTCACAGAGAGAAAAATTACCAATATTCATGTAACGACGGTTTGTCCAAGTTACATAAGCACAGGGATGTTTGCAGGAGTAAAGGCTCCATTGCTTCTTCCATGGCTTAAACCGGAAACAATCGTGGAAAAAATAATCCATGGGATTGAAAAGGACTGTGCTTTCATCAGAGAACCATTCGTTGTTAAATGGGTTGAGTTCTTAAAAGGAATTCTGCCGCTGAGAGTTTTTACTTACGTGAATAAAATTCTAGGAGTTTCAACAAGCATGACTCACTGGAAAGGGAGAGCATAATGAATCTAAAAAATATTCTTTCAACACTCAACAATCTTGGTGCTGAATACATTTCACTTCGTGAAGTGAGATCGAGAACAATTAATCTTTCTGTGAGAAATGAAGTCTTCGAAGGACTAAGCAGTACTGAAGATCACGGGATCATGGTTGAAGTGATGATGAACGGACAGTTCGCTCATGGAGCGACGAACTCATTTGACCCTGCAGAGATTGTCCGCGTAGCTGAAGAAGCAAAAAAACAGGCAATCGAAGCTAGCCGTTTTAGTCTGTCAAAATTTTCAATTGAGGAAAGACCTGCAACTGTGGGTGAGTACAAAAGTCCCGGAGAAAAAGGCATAGACCATTTTCATCCGGCAGAACCAACAAAACTTTTAATGGCGCTTTCAAATGAAATGAAAGTTCACGATCACATCATCAGCAGGACTGCTTCTTTATATCTCACAGAAATGGACACACATTTTGTGGCGACGAATGGCGCAGATGTGAAACAAAATATTATCCGCACAGCTGTCGGCATCAGTGCGACTGCCCAGAGTGATAAAGGAACACAAAGAAGAAGTTTTGGTGATGACCAGAGTTCTCAATACGGACTTGAACGCTTTGATACAGCTAAACTTTTAGTTGAAGCAAAGAGAGTTGCAAGTGAAGCAATGGAGCTTCTGGAAGCAGAAGAGTGCCCGACGGAAACGATGGATCTGATTTTAGCTCCCGATCAATTATATTTACAGATTCACGAGAGCATCGGACATCCGCTTGAACTCGATAGAATTTTAGGTGACGAAAGAAATTACGCCGGATGGAGTTTTGTAAAGCCTGCTGACTTCGGATCTCTTCAATACGGATCAAAATTAATGAACGTGACTTTCGATCCAACGATGGTCGGACAAAATGCCAGTTACTTTTCTGACGACATCGGAAATTTAGCGACGAAAGAATTCCTGATTAAAGACGGATTACTTTTAAGAGGACTCGGAGGTCTTGAATCACAAAAAAGATTAAATCTTCCTGGAGTTGCGAGCCAGAGAGCTACTTCATGGAATAGAGCTCCCATCGACAGAATGGCCAACGTCAATCTTGAACCGGGATCTTCAACTCTCGCGGACATGATTAAATCAGTGAAGCGCGGGATATTCATGCAATCAAACAGATCTTGGTCTATCGATGACTACAGAAATAAATTTCAGTTCGGTTGCGAGTTTGCACGCCTGATTGAAGACGGGAAATTAACTAAAGTTGTAAAAAATCCCAACTACCGCGGAATCACGGCTCCATTCTGGAATCAGCTGAAAATGGTTGGAGATAAATCTACTTTCGAAGTAGGAGGTCTTTCTAATTGTGGAAAGGGTGAGCCGAACCAGGTTATTTTTGTGGGCCACGCCAGCCCGGTATGTTTATTTTCAAACATCGAAGTTTTTGGCGGAGGTAAATAATGAAAGCACTAGACTCAACATATTTTGAATTTTTCTCAAAATTTATTCTTCGTGATTTAAAATCTGATGAAGCGATGACGATGACATTGAATGGAGAAGAAACGTTTTTCGCCAGACTATCGAATGCAAAAGTTCGTCAGGTCACAAATATTCACCAGGCCCACATTGATTTTAATTTCATCAAAGGAAATAAGGTCATGAGTTACAACATGCCATTCAGCGCTGCTGAAGGGGACATGATCATCGCTCTTAAAAAACTTAATCAGGCACGCGAATGGATTGAAACTCTTCCGGAAGATCCATACCTGGTTCGCCCGAAATTTTACGGTGTCACAAAAGAAGAAACACTCAATATTCTTCCAAAAAATGAAGAGATGCTGGGAGTGGTCCTGGATGCGGCAGCTGGAGTTGACCTGGCCGGTGTTTTTTCATGCGGTGATATCGTTAGAGCTACGATGAACTCGGAGGGACAGTTCCACTGGTTTAAAACTAGAAATTTCTATCTTGATTATTCTTTATACAATTCAAATCAAAAAGCAGTGAAGTCTCTTTATGCCGGATCAATATGGGACAACAACGAACTAAGAAGAAATATTCAGGACTCGCAACATAAACTATCTCTAATGGACAGACCTTCGAAAAAAGTTGAGCGCGGAGAGTACAGAGTTTATCTTGCTCCATCTGCAGTCGGTGAACTTTTAGGAACACTTTCCTGGGGTGGAGTTTCAATGGGAGCTCACCAGAGGGGAAATGGTTCTCTAAAAGATTTATGGCAGAAGAAAAAAACTCTCTCTCCTCAATTCACACTGAAAGAAGATTATTCTTTAGGATTGAGCCCGCGTTTTAATGAAACAGGCGAAGTCAGTCCCGCTGATCTTCTGCTTGTGGAAAAAGGTGAGTATAAAAACTTCCTCGTCTCAACAAGAACGGCCAACGAATATAAAGTTGAATCAAATATGGCGAGCGACTGGGAGTCGATGAGATCTCCGGTTGTCACTACAGGTGATTTGTCCCGTGAAGATATTTATAAAGAAATTGGAACCGGACTTTATCTTTCAGACCTTCATTATTTAAACTGGTCTGACAGAGAGACAGCAAGAATCACTGGTATGACAAGATACGCCTGCTTCTGGATTGAAAATGGTGAAGTGGTTGCACCGATAGAAGACCTGCGTTTTGATGAAAGTTATTATTCTATTTTTGGTGATGCTCTTGAGAGAATTACGAATTTCTCTGAAGTCATTCCCTCTACTGGGTCATACTTCCAGCGCGATGTAGGGGGACTAAGAGTTCCCGGAGTTTTATTATCACAGTTTAAGTTTACGCTTTAAGATTTTAGGAATTAATTGAAACATTCTATTGTTAAATTTTATTTGCGTTTGTATGCATTCATTGCAGACAATCGCTCATATCAGGATCTGCCTGACAAATACCTGCACGCCCATCTGGTGACAATGTTATCAACCGGTGTGTTGATGTGGTCATATGCTTTTCTTGCCGTCTTTACGATCAGCAGCCCGGTACCGGGAATTGTAGGAATCATCTGCAGTTGTGTACATTTACTTTCACCACTTCTTTATAGAAAGACGAATCGCTATCTTCTAAATACCAGTGTCCTTCTTGCGTCCGGATTGATTCATCAAATGACCTTTGCTTATTTCACAGGCGGATTCGACAGCAACATTCTTATCTGGCTTGGAATTCTTCCAATGCTCGGTGGAGTTATCGCGGGAAGAAAAGGTACTATTCTCTGGGCATTTATTACAGCAGCGGGTGTTTTAAGTTTCCTGGTGATGAAACTCAGCGGATATCATTTTCCATTTATGATTTCTGATATTGGAATGTTGATAGCACAGGCACTGATATTATTCGGATGGATTTTTATCGCAACCTGTGTGATCTGGGTCCATGTTTATCTTGTCGAACAAAATACCAGCAAACTTGAAATTTCTAGAATGAGAACTCAAAACCTCGTTAATATTTTAAGCCATGATATTTCGACACCATTAACAGTTATCTCCGGAAAACTAAATTCACTTTTAAAAACTTCTTTGAATGAAACGCAGTTAAATTCTGTTGCTAAGGCCTGTAAAGCATCAGAACGACTTAATATGATTACTGAAAGTATTCGCGATTTGCGTTTGAATGAAATGGGCAAAAAAGAAATTAAATTTGCTACAGTTGATGTCAGAGAACTAATTATAGAATTGAAAGAAATATTCTCAGAAAAACTTGAACAAAAAAACTTGAAGTTAAACTGGTCGGTAGCTGCCGAGGTCTATGACTTTCATTCTAACCGAAGTCTTTTATTAAACCAGATTCTTGGCAATCTGCTTTCTAATTCAATAAAGTTTTCTTCTCATGATAGTGAAATTCGTCTGCGTGTTTCAAGAAAAGATGACTCGATTAAGTTTCTTATTGAAGATAGTGGACTCGGAATTCCTCTTGATATGAGGGACAACGTTTTTGAGGCAAGTCTTTCGCGCTCAGGTATTGGAACAGAGGGAGAAATCGGATCAGGATTTGGTCTGCCGATAGTAAAAGGCTGTGTAGACAGATTAGGTGGAAAAATATTATTTGAAACCTGCACTTCAAATGAAGGTCCTTCATTTACAAGGTTCCAGTTATTCTTTCCCATTTAACTACTGTCCTAGAGCACTTGGTGCAGTCGTCTTCTTCATAAATCCAACTAAGATAATCAAAGTTAAAATATAAGGTAGTGTTGCAAGAAGTTGTGACGAGATGTGCAGGTCTTCAAATCCACCGATGTAAACAACCAGCGCCTGAGAAAAACCAAAAAATAAACACGCACACAATGTTCCAACCGGATTCCATTTACCGAAGATCATCGCTGCAAGAGCAATGAATCCCTGACCTGAAATAAGTGTCGGTCTGAAGTTTGAAACAATAGCTAATGATAGACTTCCTCCGCCGAGTCCAGCAAGAAAACCCGAAGAAAGAACGCCGAGGTAGCGGTAAAGTGAAACGTTGATTCCTGCTGCTGCAGCGGCCTTAGGATGCTCACCTGCACTGATGATTCTTAAACCAAGAGCAGTCTTCGTAAAAATGAACCAGATTAAAAATGTCACAAAAAATGCAATATAAACTGTCGCATACTGACTCATGAAAACGGGAATTTTTTTCTCGAGATCAAGTGGAGGAGTCATGCTTGCACCATCAAATAAAATCCTGCAGAAGAAAATCGCAAGTCCAGTTCCCAGAGAATTGATGGCAATTCCTGAAACAACTTGATTGCCTTTAAATTTAATTGAAGCAATAGCATGGAAGATGGCGAGAAATAATCCACCGAATCCACCTGCTAAAAATCCCAGCCATGGATTGCCGTGAGAGATGGCCACCCACGAAGCAATGAAGGCACCGAATGTCATCATACCTTCAAGTCCGATATTGATGACTCCGGATTTTTCAGAAAGAACCCCACCCAGACCTGTGAAGATAAGTGGAGTGGCGTACATTAAAGTTGTGGAAAAAAGAAATAATATTTCAGTCATGCTTTTTCCCCGCTTTAAAGTCGCCGATAAAATCGAATATCTTTGGAATCGCGACGAAAAATATAATCGCACCGATCATGATGCCGATAACTTCTGACGGAGCTTCGAGTGTCGATTGAATTTTTTGTCCAGAGTATTTCAATGCTCCAAGGAAAAATCCTGAGAATAAAACACCTATAGGATTGTTTGCACCGATAAGTGAAACGGCGATTCCGTCAAAACCGTATCCTTCATGAGTCGCAAGGGCCGCTATGTTTTTCGAAACTCCCATCACGTGAGTGGCACCGGCAAGTCCTGAAAGGGCCCCGGCAATCATCATCGATTGAGTGACTTTTAATTTTGTACTGATACCTGCGTATTCAGAAGCTGTCGGGCTGAAGCCAACTGCTTTCAGTTTAAATCCGAAAGTTGTCTTGTTTAATATTATCCAGACAACAACCACAGCAAGAAGTGCAATAAAAATTCCTGCATTCACAGGAGGTCTTAAAAAAGAATTCCAGAACGGGTGATGTGAAAGCCATTCAACTCCGGCATCGCTGACTTTCCAGTCGGGGAGAATTGTTATTGAGGTTGACGGTTGAATAAATTCTGTCGTTTCCATGTCCGGGCGTCTAAGGCCTTCGACGAATACGGCGTAGTTTGAAATATAAAGCGCAATCCAGTTGAGCATGATCGTCGATAAGACTTCATGAACTCCGAAACGTGCTTTTAAATAACCGCTGAGTCCGCCGTAAAGTGAAGCGACAAAAGTTGCAAGTATCATAACCAGTGGAATCTGAATCCACGGTGAGAAATGAAAAATAAAACCAAAATACGCAGCTGAAAGTGCGCCGATAATAAATTGTCCTTCCGATCCAATGTTAAAGAGTCCTGTTCTGAATGCAAAAGCAACAGACAGGCCGGTTAAAATTAATGGAGTTGAACGGATGATGATGTAGGCAATATAGTTTGGCTGTGAAAAAGCTCCTTCCCACATAACTGAATAAGCTTCAAGAGGTGAGATGCCTGAAAGTTTTAAAACTAAAGCACCGACCAGAAAACTTAATACAATCGAAAGAATGCTGATAAGAAATTTTCTCATACAGGTTTTCCTCCGGCCATATAAAGTCCAATGTCTTCTTTGAGTTTCGGATTATTTTTAATCGCGCTGTCGCCCAGGTCGGCCCAAAGGTGTCCTTTATGAATAACGCCGATGCGGTCACTTAAATTAATAATTTCATCGAGCTCATAAGAGATCAGGAGAATCGCTTTGCCGGCGTCTCTTAATTTTAAAAGTTCACGGTGAACATATTCAATCGCACCGACATCAAGTCCTCGGGTTGGTTGAAAGGCAATCAGTACGTCAGGGTTATGGACGATTTCGCGTGCGAGAATAATTTTCTGCTGGTTTCCGCCTGAAAGAGCAGAGGCCTGGATTTCATTGTCAGTCGGTCTGATATCAAAACGCGCGATCAATTCATTTGAAAATCGATTGAGTTCGCGGTTGATAATAAAACCATAATTAGAAAATGGTTTTTTATCGATCGTTTGTAAAACGAAATTTTCTTTCACCTTGAAGTCCATAACAAGACCCACTCGCTGGCGGTCTTCGGGAATTGCTCCAAGTTTTTTGTGATAGATTGCTTTCGGTGAAAGATTCGTGATGTCCTGGTCATTAATTAAAACGTGTCCACTTTGAATTTTGCGAAGACCAGTCAGTGCTTCAACCAGCTCACTCTGGCCGTTGCCGTCGATCCCTGCAAGTCCAGTGATCTCTCCTTTTTTAAGATCAAAAGAAAAATCAGTAACAGCAGGAAGATTTTTAACGTTCAATACATTAATGTTCCGGATCTTAAATACCACTTCATCAGAATTCACTGTTGAAGATTTTGAAACTTTTAAATCAACTTTACGCCCAACCATTTTAGAAGCAAGTTCTTCTTCACTAGTTGTCGCAACGTCTACTGTCTCGATGTATTCACCTTTTCTGATGATCGTACATCTGTCGGCGATTTCTTTAATCTCATGAAGTTTGTGAGTGATGATGATAATTGTTTTTCCCTGGGCCTTAAGATTTTTTATGATGACATAAAAATCCTTAATCTCCTGTGGGGTCAAAACCGCAGTCGGTTCATCGAGAATAATGATCTCAGCGTTTCTATAAAGCGTTTTAAAGATCTCAACTCTTTGTTGAGTACCAACACTTACGCTTTCAATTTTCTGGTCAAAATTTAAATCAAAACGACACTCAAGCGCAATCGCTTCAGCTTTTGCACGAGCCTTTTTATAATCGATCATTCCCAGAAAATTTCTCGGCTCAATTCCTAAAATAACATTTTGTAGAATCGTAAAAGGGCGGACCAGTCTGAAGTGCTGGTGAACCATTCCAATTCCCATCCTGATGGCATGAGAGGGAGAATCAATTTCAATTTTTTTCCCGCGAAGAAAAATTTCTCCGCCGGGGTCAGGGTGATGTTCACCGTAAATGGTTTTCATCAGCGTCGATTTACCGGCGCCATTTTCCCCGAGGATTGCATGAACCTCACCATCAGTGATGGCGAGGTTGATATGATTGTTGGCCTTAAAAGTGCCGAACGTTTTTGATATGTTTTTTAGTTCTAGTGCCAGCATTATTTTAATGTTTTAGCGTAAGACTCATAAGCTTTTTCTGTCGAAGGAATTTTAATTTTTCCGGCAACGATCAGCTTTTTAATTTTTGCCACTTCTTCCAGCAGAACTGAAGGAACCATTTTTGTTGTTGATGGTGCGATATCAACAGCGTTGTCTTTCAGACCGTATTCGATTGTAGATCCACCTTTGAATTTACCTTCGTTAAAATCTTTCACAACATTAAAAATAGCATTATCAACTCTCTTCATGCTCGAAGTGATGACGTTTTTTGGAGCAAGGTAATTCTGGTCGCGGTCAACACCGACTGCCATTTTATCTTTTTCTTTTACTGCTTCGATAACACCGTCACCAACTGCACCAGCTGCGTGGAAAACAACGTCAGCACCTTTGCCCAACATTTGATTGGCAATCGCTTTTCCTTTAGCTGCATCAGTGAATGATTCAGAGTACTGCTCAAGAACATTAATTTTGTGGTTGGCGTATTTTGCTCCGGCCTTGAAACCGTACTGGAAAGAGTGGATGATCGGAACAGACATTCCGCCGATGAATCCCAGAGTTCCTGTCTTGCTCATTTTTGCAGCGATGTATCCCGCAAGGAAAGCACCTTCTTCAGCTTTGAACATGACTCCGACAACGTTTGGTGGAGTTTTTGCTCCGTAAGAGTAGTCGATGATGGCGTATTTTTGTTTTGGATTTTGTTTAGCAGCTAATAAAACTGCGTCGGCCATTTTAAAACCGATACCCCAGATCAGGTCGTTTTTTGCATCGAAAAGAGTTTCTAAGTTCGCAGGGTAATCGGCATCCTGCTTAGATTCCTGGTAACTGACTTTGTTTCCCAGTTCTTTTTTAGTTCTTTGAAGTCCTTCCCACGCAGACTGGTTGAAAGACTGGTCATTGACGCCACCCACATCTGTAACCATGCCGATTTTTTGCGGTGCGGCCAGCGAGATTGAAGGCAAAGTTAAAGCTGAACAAATTAAGGCAAGCGAGCACAGAACATTTTTAATTCTCATGAAACCCTCGTAGAAATTTACCGTATAACTTTCAATAGCAATTTGAATACACTTTTAGCATTGAACAAAGAATATTGGTAGAGAGATTTACACTCTGGAGTGTCTTTGTTTTAATAGGCCCAGCTGAAAGAAAGCCCTATATTACCGGAAGGACCAATGAGCCCATCGAAAATTATTTTCACAAGTCTTTTATCTCTGCTTTTCGTTTCAAATTCTTACGCTATTTCACTCGGAGAAAGTTTTAACAGCGCTGTCTTAAACAACCAGTCCGACAACATCAACGAGTCAAGACTTCGTCAAAGTTCTGAAGCCGTCAACGTAGGGCAGGGAACATATCTTCCGACATTGTCTGTGCGCGGGACTTACTTAAAGCAAAAATCTTATAACGATCAAAAGACATTAGGGTTAAACCTTTCGACAAGTATCTATAACGGTGGCCGAGACAGCAAGCTGATTGAGAACGCTGAAACGGGAATTGCAATTTCAAAAAACCAGAGACAAATTGACCGCGTAAATCTTTATATGGAAGTGGTCGATGCCTATTACACTTACCTTCTGAACGTGAACGATATTAAAAATCTTGATCTGTTAAAAAAACAAAGTCAGGAGCGCGCGGATGAAATTAAAAAACGTCTGCAGATCGGAAAGTCGAGAAGAGGGGAACTTCTTCAGGCAGAAGCACAGCTGGCAAGCGTTGACGCTCAAACATCAAATGGTGTTGGTCTTTTAAAACAAAGCGAAGCACGTTTTACAATTCTTACTGGTTTGAATAAATCAAAGATTGGTGACGTGACTATGGAGCCGTCTCCTCCTGCAAAGACGTTAGACGAATACCTTAAGCTCGCACTAAACCGTGAAGATGTTCAGAATAAACAACTGGAGATCAAACAACTTCAGGGCCAGGTGAAAATTGCTGACTCTTATTATCTTCCAAAACTGGATTTACTTTCTAACTGGTACGCACTTAAAAAAGGTGGATCAACTGGGGATAGAAATTCTGACTGGGACGTTGGTTTAAATTTAATTATTCCTTTGTATGAAGGAGGAGTTTCTCAGGCACAGGCGAGAACTGCAATTGAGAAAAAAGCTTCTGCTGAATACGCACTAACTGACTACCAGAAAAGTGTGACGATTGATGTGACTCAAAAATATGAAATCTTTCACCGTTATGCTGACCAGACAAAGGCCTTCGATACTGCTCTTCAGAAAGCAAAACTCAGTTACGATGAAACGATTAAAGATTATCGTTTAGGGTTAGTGACTAACCTTGATGTTCTTTCGAGTTTAAATTTGTATCTTGATAGCAAAAGAAATTCTGAGAAAGCAAAAATCCAGGCGATCTTAAACCAGAAATTACTTGAAGCGACTGCGGGGATAATTCCACAAACATAATGAATAAACCAATTGTAAGTTTACAGGAAAATGCTTCCGGATTTTTTGATAAAATCCACCAAAAACACGCCTCGCAAATGGAATGCAGGAAGGGTTGTTCGAAATGCTGTCAGACTGACATCAGCATTTTTGAAATCGAAGCTGAAAGAGTTACTGACTGGTTTAAAGCTCAAGCTCCCGAAGAGCAGGCCCGCCTGAGAGAGCTTTGGAATACTCCCAATCAACAAAGTTACTGTACATTTTTATACAACGATCAGTGTACGATCTATGAAGCGCGCCCGCTGATATGCCGTACTCAGGGTCTGCCTTTATTTGTTGCGAGTGTTAATTTTCTTGATTATTGTCCGCTGAATTTTAAGGATGGCGATCCGCCGAAAGAAGACTGGTTAAATCTGGAAAGGATGAATACGCTTCTCTCGTTTGCGGCCTCGAATGCCGGACTTGATAAGCGTATTCGCCTGAAAAAGCTTAAGGAATTGCTCGTTCCATAAATTTCAGCATCGCTAGTTTATTTTGAGCGTAGTAATAATCAATCTTCGAATAATCCGGCCATTTTGTATTTGATACTTCAATCGTGATCTGAAGATCTTTTCTGTAACGGATACTCCAGTCCTGCATACCACCGTTGACTTTGTACCATGCAAATCCATTTGTGATTCCGTTATCGAAAGCTGTCGAAGCTCCAATGTACGGTGCAAGTGTTGCATACTCTAAACAAAGTTCTTTAATGTAGTCTTCATTGGGAAATTTTTCTGCGATTGCGTCCCACGGGTAGTTTGCGACTTCAGCACCACCGTGAAAGTTCGCTGATAAAACAAAGTTATGTCCTTTTTGCCAGTTCATCACAGCTGCAGTTTCAGGAGCACGTCCTGTTGTCACATCTTTATTATCTGAAGTTGTGTAGTCAGGAAAGTCGCGGTTTAAATCTACATTTTTTGCATTCCCGCGAGTAACAGCAGCAGCTCCATCCGGATTCATTGACGGCATGATATAAATTTGTGCACGATCAAGAAGGTTCGTGATGACCGGATCTTTTCCGTAGTTTGCGAGTAGATCTTTAATTAATCTCATCATCAACTCACGTCCGACAATTTCATCACCGTGCATGTTTGCGATGTATTTAAACTCCGGACGGTCGTCATTTACTTTTACGTTTTTCGAAAGTTTCACCACCCAAAGATCGCGACCCTTGACTGATTTACCAATAGAAACCATCTGCGCCAGATCAGGATACATATCTGTAACTGATTTTAATTCAGTCGCAGTTTCTTCCGGAGACGGGTATCCTCTTACCGCAGATAAAGAGGCTATCTTCATCGAGAAGTGAGGAATGTTATTTGTCGTTAAAAATTTTCCCAGACCTTTTGGCCCGTAAATTTCAAATCCGTTTTTTTCAACGTGATCGATTGTTAACTCCGGACGGGATTTTAAAAGCCTGAAGTAAGAGGGGTCAGTATTTTTAATGTAAAAAGATTCTGCAACAATATTTGCTTTGACTGTAGAAATTGAGAAAAGTAACCCGATCATAAATGCTATTTTCATGTTCTCATCCTTGAGAAAAAGGTTTATCAATATTGAGCCTACTCCAAGTCTGTTTAGTGTAAATGCAATGAAAGTATTAGTGAGAATTTTTATTATTACTACAGTGAAAAGATCAGGCATCAATCCTTGACCCACAATCGTTGTAGAGGTAAATTAAATTTCGTTATTCAACGAAGGATTCATAAATGTTAAGTCGTCTTAAAGTAGTATTTCTTTTTTCATTTCTCTCACTGGCACTTCACGCTCAAATAATTCCGCAGACACAAAAAGAAAAAACTCCGGCACCTGCTGTATCAGAAGACGCTTCTTACATTCGTTATGAAGAACTGGAAAAATTAAAAAGCCCTCAGGAAACAATGCGGACATTTATGGAGTCGATGGATGAAGTAAAAAAAGGCAGCAGCAATTCAAAAGCATATTTCGATCAGGCCGCAAGAACTTTCAATCTTTCCAGAATAGATGAAGGTGAAAGAGACATGGTGGGAAGACAGGCCGCTGAAAGACTGATCAACACCCTCGATAGAATTACTAAAGTGGATTTGTCACATATTCCCTCTGAACATAACGGCGGCAAATGGTATTTCAGAAAACAGGCCATCGTGGATGGAGATAAAACAATCGCAGCGGAAATTGCGATCGAAAAAAATGCTGATGGTGCCTGGAGATTTTCTCCGGAGACTGTTAACACAATCGGTGCACTTTATACTTCAGTCTCACACTTAAAAGTTGTCGACGGAGTTGTTGAATATAAAAACTGGAAAACTCGATTAAAAACCCACATGCCTGAATGGACCTCGGAAGAATTCCTGATGTTCAGCAAGGGGCAATGGCTCGGCTTTCTCATTATTTTTATTTTATCAATTCTCGCTATGAGCCTGATGAGATTTCTGACGACCATCTATATCCATGACCTGGTGAAAAAAGAATCGCTGGATTTTAAGGAAAAAGATCATTACAAATCCACACTGCCATTTGGCCTTCTTGCTTTCTCGTTAACATGGATGGGCGGGATCAGGGTTCTCGAGCTGGATATGGAAGCCTACACGATTCTCATCCGTGCGTTTTATATTCTGATTGCCTTCACATCAGTATGGTCGTCATTAAAGATCGTCGATCTGATCAGTATGCACTTCACGAAGATCGCTAAGGACACTCACAACAAGTTTGATGATGTTCTGGTGCCGATGCTTTCGAAAACTTCTAAGGTGCTTGTAATTGCCTTCGGGACTATTCTCGTGGCCCATTCACTGACCTTTGATATCGGAAGTATCCTGGCCGGTCTGGGAATCGGGGGGGTGGCCGTTGCCCTTGCTGCGAAAGATACGATTTCAAATCTTTTCGGATCAGTCACAGTTATTATGGACCGTCCGTTTCTCATTGGTGATTATGTATTTTTAGATAAAGGCCTGGAAGGAACTGTTGAAGAAGTTGGTTTCAGAAGTACGCGAATAAGAACTCCACATCAGTCTCTGGTGAGTTTGCCGAACAACGTTTTGGCAAACATGGCGATCGATAACTACGGAATGCGCGGATCAAGAAGATTCAAAACTTTTTTACAGATGGATTATTCAACGCCGGTTGAAAAACTGGAAGAGTACTGCGAACGTCTCAGGTACCTTTGTAAAATTCATCCGCTGATTGAACCGCAGGCGGCGCAAGTTTACATCAACGATGTCACAGATAAATCGATCAACATTTTGTTCAACATTTTTTTCAAGACGTCACAGGGGGATGTGGAATTAAGTGAGAGGCATAAAATGATTGTGGAGATTTTAAAGATTGCCCAGGAAGTGGGAGTTAAATTCGCCTATCCTTCAAACATGGTTGTGTTGGAAAAGACAGACGAACTTCAAAACGTAAAAGATGCGAGGATCGAAAGCAGTATTCTGTAATTAGTTAACAGGTACTTCTTTGTCTCCGTAAAGTGTTCCATTTAAAATTGTGAAACCATCAGCGTGGCCACCGTGTGGATCGAAGTGTGTCCAGTGAACCATTCCCTGACCTACGTGAAGATATTCACCGCAAACAGAAACCGTTTGTCCAACAGCAACCGGGATGCGACCGAAATCTAAATTAGATACGATCTGAAGATTAGTTCCAGTTCCAATTTTTACACTGAATTTCTGGTGAGGAAGCCCTGAGTGATCTTCTTGTTCAACTTGAGTGATTGTTCCAGTGATGTAAATCTGAGGACGGTTAGAGTGAGAGTTCATGATTTTTGAAACTGTCGTTAAAGAAGAATCAATTACATTCCCTTTAACGTCTTTACATTGTTGTTCTGGTACGAAAGCGAACGATGAAAACGATACGGCGAAAACGAAAAGCGCAATCAGTGATCTCATGCAAATCCTCCGGGGGAAGTAGTATTTCCGATGAATCTAATTAGTTTTTCTAATACCGTCTACTTCTTTTTTACCAGTTTTCGGGTCCCTATATTATTTTTTTCGGAGCCCTCTAAATAAGCGTTATAGCGAAGATTAATTTTCTGATTCGGCCCCAGCATTTCAGGCGCTACAATTTTTTTATAAGCTTCGGTATTGATTGGGAAGGCCGTGATTAAAAATTCTTTCTGGATTCTCTTATCTTCAATTGAGTAGATCAGAAGGTGTGTGTTGTCGTCGTTTTCAACTTTGTTTGGAAGCTTCACCAGGCTCGTTACAATTGTGTAATCCTTCGTCGATTCCTCCAATCTATCTACTTCAAGCTTTGAGTAATCGTAGGTGAAGAGTTCATTAGAGACGTTTTTTAATAAACCAATTTGAGTCTTATCTTTAAGAACAATTGTTCCGGTAAAATAAGTCACGTTAGAAAGAAGTCCGCCCTCAATCGTATCAGGCGATAGGCTGTTGCCTGCTAAACCGAATCCTTTATTAAGTGTAGGTGCGATCCATCTTTTTCTTTTGTATCCATAAGGAGTATCGATGGTGCTGAAGAGGTAGCCATACGTGTGCATGATTCCTGCGTGAACAATCTTGTTGTCGTTTTTAATATTGAAGAGCGCTTGAAGTTCTTTGATGATTTGCTGATCGACGATTTCTTTTTTCGCACCGGAATCGAAGTTGGTGCTTTTTCCCCAGAACATTGTGAGCACGGGGTCTTTTGAATCTAATAAAATTTCATTGAAGAGTGCGGGGTTGTTTTCTTCTACCACGTCGATGATCCGGGCTTTTGCGTCTCTCGATTCATCCGTTAAGTCGTTCCAGTACTGGTCTTGTGCTGGAGCGTGGGGATTTTTATTTCTTGTTTTTTTAGTAGCACAAGAAAAAGTGATAAGAAGGACTGCGATTAAAAGGATTGATTTTTTCATGGGTAAACTTTCTCATGGGAGAGTCTGGTTGTCCTCTAAAAATGGGCACTAAATTTGATAAAAATCTCGTACTATTTCCCCTTAACCCCCCAAGATCTAAGCCTCACAAAGTTAAATTTCTGAAATTCTCCCAGTGGATCTATACTGAGTCCATCGCATCTACCAACCAAACCATCCGGTAGATTTTCGCGATAGGAGAACCGTCTATGCATATGACAAAAACTAACAGTGAAACACCAATCCAGTATTCATTCTGGAGTGCTTGTATTGCACTTGTTACGGTATTTGCGTTCGCTGATGCAATTACTGGAGGTCTACTAAGAGAGTCTATCGTAAGGAACTCGACAGAATATGCAGTTGCCGCCGCCTTTATGATTGCGACAGTTGGAGTTTACGCCAAAGATGCTCCACCCGGTCAGATGCTAGTGCGCGCCTGCTCATTTAATAAATTATGAAGAAAGCTATTTAAAACGGAGTGTTTAAAAAAGGGCCACAGGTAATACTGCGGCCCTTTTTTGTTGTG
>JACMNL010000144.1 GCA_014378525.1 Bacteriovorax sp. | reverse complement strand
TGATTAAACCTTTGAAGATTTCTCTTTCAAGTTTTTCCAGTTTTGTCTGAGCTGTGATTGTTTCTTTTTCCAGCTGGATTAAATCCGGAGTTGTGTATCTCTCAGCGTTCACTAAAGTTTGTCTTCTCTCGAAGAACTTCGGAACTTTTCCGGCCGCACCTTTAGAGATTTCTATAAAAAATCCCGAGACGTTATTTGATTTGATTCTTAATTTCTGGATTCCAGTTTCTTCTTTTAAACGGGTTTCCATTTTCATTAATTCATCGGCAACGTTTAAGTGAAGTTTCGCCAGGCGGTCGCGGTTTTTATCAACACCTTCTTTAATCAGGTTTCCTTTTTCAAGGCTTGCCCCGATTTCATCGTTTAGAGTTGCAGTGATGGACTCTGCAATCGCAGTCAGCTTTTTAATTTCTGCCGGAGCAAGAACTGCTTTAACAGGAAGAACTTTCACATCACTTAAAATCTGTACATATGAATTGATGGCGACAGACAGGTTGATTAAATCTGAAGCAGATCCTTTGTTCATAGAAATTTTTGCCAGGATTCTTTCGATATCGCGGATCTTTGAAAGTTCAACTCTTAAATCTTTAATCAATGAATCGTTGTCAGTTAAAGCTGAAACTATATCCAGTCTCTCATTAATCATGTCCATCGAGAAAAGCGGAGTTGAAAAAAGAGAGCGCAGGTAACGTGCACCCATTGCTGTTTCTGTTTTATCGAAAAATCCTAAAAGAGATTCGCGGTACGATTCGCGGGACTTCGGAAGAATTTCCAGTCCAACTAAAGTTGGTAACGTCACTTTCATCACGTTTGCCTGAGCGATCAGTTTAAACGGACGAATGTGCATGAAACTTTCAAGCAACTGAGTCGAACATACGTAATAAGCAAGTGCACCGACTGCACTTAAGATATCTTCATCGAGTTTGATAATTTTATCGCGCTTAAAGCCCGGTATAATTTTTTCAATATAAATGTCAGTGAATTTCGGGTTGAAATACTCTTCGCTCAAGTGAGTTTTTAAAACATCGTAGTGAGTAAGAATGGCCTCAACGTCTTTCCCCTCATTACCTTCTGTTGTCCACTGGCCCATGAATGTAATGAACTCGCGTGGAGCAAGCATACGAAGTCCTTCGATGAATCCTTCGAAGTGGTCATATTTAAATCCGTTAAAATCTCCGGTCGTGAAGTCCAGAGCTACGAGATAAAATTTTTGATTTTTTTTGAAAGCGCTCACCATGAAGCGGTTATCGTGACCTTGAGTTTTTTCTAAATCAAAAGGCATTCCGGGAGAAACAACTTGTGTGACTCCGCGTTTTACAATTCCAATTGCATCTTTTGGACTTTCAATTTGCTCGCAGATTGCTACTTTCAACCCGCGGTTTGTAATGCGGTCGATGTAGACGCTGGCAGCGTGGTGCGGGATACCGGCCATTGGAATTGGTGTGTCACCAATTTTTCCACGGTGAGTAAGTGTGATATTTAATAAACGCGCTGTAGTCTTCGCATCTTCAAAGAAAACTTCGTAAAAATCCCCCATACGAAAAAGAAGAAGTGTGTCAGCATAATTTTTTTTAATCTGGAAATACTGCTCCATCATAGGAGTGAGTTTTATTCCTGAATCGACAATTGCCTGTAGATCTTTTAATGACACGCCAAAGCCTTGTGTGAGTGCTTGATAAATATGCTCAAGTGTACCTTCAATTCAAGGGTTTAGTAAAGATTTGAAAGGCATTGTTTGAAAAAATAAATGCTTAATTTTATAAGGATAATGGCCTAATATACGATAAGATTTCTGTGGGAGAAATTTTGAAAACACGCCAGTATACAATCATTATTTTATTCATTTTGATCACCGTAGGACTTTCAATTTATTCTTTGACCGGAAACTTTGATGATCTCGATGTGAATGAAGCTCCGAAAGGAGCGAAGAATGACAGTAACGACGAAAGTTTTTTTAAAGTCGTCGATTATTATCTGGTCGATAAATCAAAACCATTTCTGCAGTTAGAATCTTCCGAGCTTACTATCTCTCAGGAAAATTCAGTCGTCGTAGCGACGAATCCTGTCGGAGTTATTTATCGCCACAATGAAAAAGGCGAAGAAGAAGATCCGATTAACTTTAAAGCTAAACATTCGCAGGCCACATTAAAGGCCAGTAAACTTTATCTGAAAGATGAAGTTGAGGTGGATATGGCAAATACTAATATGAAATCGAATGACATGACGATTTTTGATAACGGCAGACATCTTCAGGCCGTGGGAAATGTTCGCACGAATTCTTTCGATCCAAATACGAATGACCAAATTTTAATCAATTCGCTTTCTGCAATTTACAGGCCTCATGAACAGTTCTTTGAGTACCAAAAAAGCGTCAAAGGCGAGATCCATAGAAAACGTAAGTATGAAGAGAACGTGAGCTTTACAACTGATCTGCTGACCCTTGAAGGGGCCAAAAGTGAGGTGGAGATGAAGGGGAATGTGACCTTTAAAAAAGGGAACTTAGACGCATCTTCTAATCAAGGTACTGTATTCCTGGAAAACTATAATAAAAAGCTCAAGTATTACTCACTATCTGACGATGTGAGATTACAGGAGACTCTTGTTGTCGGTCCCAAGACCGTCATCAGGAAGGCCTTTTCTGAAAAACTTGAAGGACTAATTAGTGAGAAGAAAGTGATTCTTACTGGTCTTCCGAAAGTTTTTCAGGAGAAAGATGTAATTAAAGGAAACAGAATTACGATCCACGAGAATGTTGAAACTGTAGAAGTAGATGATGCTAATACAAATATCACACTGGAAGGTGATAAAAAAAATAAGCAATCCAAGGAATGATTAAGTTATGGATCCAGTAAAACTAGAGGCCTTTGATTTAAAGAAAACTTACGGCGGAAGAACGGTAGTGAAAGGCGTAAGTTTAGAAGTTTCTCAAGGCGAGATTGTTGGTTTGTTAGGCCCCAATGGTGCGGGAAAAACGACAACATTTTATATGATGGTTGGCCTCGTTCGAGCAGACGAAGGAAAGATTGAAATGAGCGGAAAGAATGTAACGGCAGAGCCAATACATATCCGTGCATTAAATGGAATCGGATATCTTCCACAGGAAGCTTCTGTATTTCGCGATCTGACTATTGAAGAAAATATTTTAGCAGTTCTGGAAAATAGAAATTTATCTGGTCGCGAAAGAAAAGATCAGATGGAAGCATTGATACAGGATTTTAAATTAAACCACGTGCGAAAGTCGAAAGGTTCGGCATTATCAGGTGGAGAAAGAAGACGTGTCGAGATTGCGCGAGCACTCGCACTAGAGCCGAAGTTTATTTTGTTGGATGAACCGTTTGCGGGTGTAGACCCTCTGGCAGTTGCAGATATTCAACATTTAATTCAGAGCTTGAAAAAAAGAAATATTGGAGTTTTAATCACTGATCACAACGTAAGAGAGACATTAGGAATTGTCGACCGGGCGTATATCATGAACAGTGGTGAGTTACTTGTTAGTGGAAAACCGAACGAATTAATTAACGACGAGAGAGCAAGGAAGTTCTACTTAGGAGAAGAATTCAGGATGTAATTCGAAAATAATTTTATGGCCATGAAAATATCACAAGGTCTAAAACAGTCTCAGAACCTGGCGATGACTCCCCAGCTTCAGCAGGCGATTAAGCTGCTCACACTTACACATTTGGAAATGACAAATGTTATTGCTGAGGAGATGGTTGAGAACCCGATGCTTGAAGAAGCAGGCGTGGAATCAGATGTTGATAATTCAGCTGATACAGAAATCAGAGAATCGACATCAGACGATTTTTCAGAAGCTCCGCTGATGAAAGACAAAGATGATTTCGATTGGGACTCATACGCTGACTCATTTAATTCAAATTCATCGACGGCACCCAACATGGCGTCTCCCTCTGGAGATTCTGATGAAATGCCTTCATACGAAAATATCGTTTCGAAAGGAATGACTTTAGCTGAGCATTTGGAATGGCAGTTAAAAATGGAAACATTAACAGAGCAGGAATGGGTTCTTGCAAACCTTATCATCGGGAACATAAACGATGACGGATATCTCGATGTTAATTTTGAAGAACTGATTGCAGAAAGTAAGCTGGATCGTCAAGATGCTTTCGACATTCTGGAAATCGTTCAAAGACTTGATCCCGTTGGATGTGGAGCGAGCAATCTTCAGGAATGTTTACTTGCACAGGCAAGAATTGCGGAAGAGAGATCACCGCTTCTTGAAAAATTAATCCGTGACCACTTGGAAGATCTTCAATCAAAAAGTTTTGATAAAATTTCAAAAGCTTTAGCTGTAAGTATCGACCAGGTGAAAAAGACTGCATTACTACTTCAGAACTTTCACCCGAAACCAGGGCGATTAGTTGCGACTCCTGATACACATTATATTCTTCCCGATATCTACGTTGTAGAAGCAGGTGGAGAGTTCGTTGTTCAGGTGAATGATGAAGGGATCCCAAGATTAAAAATATCTAAGCTATATCAGGAAATGATTAAAAAAGGTGCGGGACATAAAACAGATGAGGCATCTGAATTCGTTAAAGATAAACTTCGAGCTGCCGAATGGTTAATTAAGTCGATCCAGAACAGACAAAAAACTATTGAGAAAGTTTCAAAAGCAATCGTTGCGAAACAGCAGGATTTTTTCAAGTCAGGGCCGAAGTTTTTAAAACCGATGGTTTTAAAAGATGTTGCCAATGAAATTGGAATGCACGAGTCGACAGTATCGAGAGTTACAACAAATAAATATATGCACACCCCATTGGGTACCTTTGAACTTAAATATTTTTTCAACACCGGAATCGGAGGAAAAGACGGTGGAGTGGATATCGCGAGTGAAGTTTTAAAGTTAAAAATTAAGGCGATTTTCGATGCAGAAAATCCAGCTAAGCCTCTTTCCGATCAAAAAGTCGTTGAGATCCTGGCAAGAGAGAGCCTTACAGTGGCAAGAAGAACAGTGACAAAGTATCGTGAGATGTTAGGTGTTGCACCTTCATCAAAGAGAAAAGAAAAGAACTAGTTTATCTATTACGAACTTAAAGTCTTACGCGGGTAAGACTGAACGCAAGAAGGGCATTATGAAAATTACGACATCATTTTTACACTTAGAACATACAGCTGCATTAGATGAAAAAATCCAGGAAGCTTCCATTAAAATGGAAAAGTTTTTTAAAGATAAAGGTACAGTGAAGTGGTCTTGTTATGTAAAAAATGGAATGCATTTCGCCGAGATTTATTACCATGCTCCTCATTGTGAGTATCATGCTAAAGCGACATCAGACAATCTTTACCACTCAATCGATATGGCCGTTGAAAAAATCGAAAAACAAGTATTCAAGAAAAAAGATAAATTTAACAAAATTCACAGAGAGTACTCTGAGATGATTATCCTTGATCCTGAATCAGCATGGCAGGACCACGCTGATGATGAGGATGTAGCTTAATAAAGCTTCGGGTTTTTCCTGAAGTGCTCAGTCAATAATTGATATTCTTTCGGGTGAACAGGGTAATTTAAAACCGGTTCACCCGTTTGTGTTTTAGGCTGCAGATCTATCCAGCCATGGGTGATTTTTTTCACCGTCTCAATATTCGCCACAACATATTTATTCGTCGCAATCTTAATAGGCCTTGTGTAATCGGAAAGATCTTTCCCATTAAGCTTTATATCGTAAATCCTGTTCACGAATGGAATTCCCCATTTTCTTATTTTAAAGCTTAAATTAGGCGATATAGCAGGGGAAAACGACGTGGAAATGTAGGTGTAAATCTCCATGAAATTGATGATGTTTTTTACTTCTTTTGGAGTTAAATAAAACGAGACGACATCTGCACCTGGTCTTTTGTCTGAATCATATCCAATGGCGACAGCTTCAAAAATTTCCGCACGTGTATAAGGAGTATTTTTATAAAAAGATGTGCGCACCAGACCCATTGAAGTGAAATAGGCATCAATCGGTTCTTCTTTGTTTTTTATTTCTTCGTTGAGCTCTGTTAAAAAAGCACCTGTAATAAGTGTCCCCATCGGATTGGGAATTGCAGCTGATCTCACATAACTTTTTGTGGGTGTAAAAACGATTTCATTCGGATCTGTTTTTCCCTGCCCCATGAGTTCAAAAGATTTTGTTCTCCAGTGTTCAATTCTCATTTTCCATAGGGGATTCTCCTGGATTTTATCAGTGATCGTGATCACGTGATTTCCTTCAGCATTTAAAAATCTTAATTTTTTTGATTTTTTATCAAATATAAATTCTAAATATCCTAAATTTTCACCGTAAGAACCGGTCTGGTTTACGACAACTCCGTTAACTATCGCGAACTCCTGCTTATGAGTGTGGCCAGCGACCAGAATATCTAGTCCATTTAATTTTGCGGCCAGTTCATGACTTTCTTTACCTCCCCCGTGCATGGATAAAATTACGATATCAACTTTTTCTTTCTGCTTTAAGGTAATGATCATTTTATTTAAATGCTCAATGAGTTTTGCCGGCTGTTCTTTTGATTTTGGATCATCAAAACCAACGAAATGTACATCACCGCGAGTGGATCTGCTGACCAGGCAGCCATCAGGGCCCAGCACACCTAAAAATCCCACCCGTAAATTTCCCTTGGGACTCTGGAATTCTTTGATGATGTAAGGACGAATTAACTTATCTTCACCAATATATTTACGTAGCGGAGAATCAGCACTGGTCCAGATGTTGCTCGCGACTAAAGGAATTTTGTGCGGGTTATTTTCCATCTTTTTAAGCATGAATTCAAGCCCGTCATTTTGCGGGTCAAATTCATGATTTCCTAATGTCAGAAGATCGTACTTGTTATCAATGAAATACTGATACTCTGGAAAATCTTTTTCATTCGAAAGTGCAATGGCCGCGAAAATTGTTCCTGAGAAAAAATCACCGGCATCTACACCTATTGTGATCTCATCCTTTTTATCATTTTTTATCTTTGAAATCAGCGTTGTCAAGCGGGCAAATCCACCACGTTTTTCATAGCTGGATCCGATGGGAACTTTTAGACCGTCGAGGTGAGAGTGTAAGTCATTGGTGTGAAAAACGGTAAAAGGGATGTCATCATAGGCCCATAAATTGTGTGTAGTAATGACCGTCAAAACCGCTAAATATATTAAATTTTTCATAGTGCATTTTTTACCTCAAAAATCACTGTTTTTCAAAGAAGCTTTTATGGCACTCAACTTGTACTAATAGAGTAAACGAGAGTGAAAACTCTCTAAATAGCAGTTATGAGAACATGGTTTTTTCTCACAATTCGACGGCCGTCAATAAAAGAGACAGTAGATGAGTATTGCCTTAAACAAAGTGATTTTTGCGTTTATCCTGGTGCTCACAGTTTCCTGTGGAAAGCACATAAATAAGATAAGCACGGCACTATCATCAAGCGCCTTATTAGAGCAAAAGTGTGCGAGCAATTCAGTGCCTGCAGAAGAAGTAACGATTGAACTTGAAACTCTCTACAATAATTTTCTTAAAAAAAATTCCCTGACATATTTTTATATTCCACCAAAAAATTATGATTATCAAACTCCTATGGTAGTTAATCTGACCGAAATGAAGAGCAGTTTAGACAGGATAAAAACAGAGATGAGTGATGATACTTATCTGCAGGCTAATTATACGACAATTGCACTGGAAGTATATTATCTGTTCCAGGGAGCGATGAGGTATGAGTCTTCGAAATGCTCACTCATACAGCTTTCAGCAAAAAAAATAAATGACATAACACCTTATATGAATATGAAGGCCTTATGCATTGATAAAGAAAATGCTGATATCTGTAGCGTTGAAACACTCCTTAATTTAAATGAAGATGAGACAAATATTATAACTAAAAATTCTGCGCAAATGTGCGGGGTTTTAGCGGACTGTAAAATCAACTTTTCTGCAGAAGCAGAAGTGGCAGTTCAAAAACGTTTTCAGGCTGAAAATTTCAATAAACTTTTTCAACTCAGGGACTCACACTTAAAATTCAACTGTCAAAAAGAAGACGATATTGTCACGATGAATATAAAAGTATTAAAGGCAGACTGGGACGCAGAAAAATTAAAAGCTCTTACATCATTTGTCAGCGAAACATGGAGCAGATCTAACTTCAAACTTTCGATAGAAATAGTTACAGAAAATACAGGTGACGTAATACAAATAATACCAACCACCAGAACTGTCTCTTATGTGCCGGACAATAATAACCGTCAGATTTATCTTGGCCAACTGCTCGACAACTTCACGATGAAGAGTGTTTTAGCTCACGAGTTTGGTCATGTTTTAGGATTTCCGGATTGTTATACGGAATTTTACGATAGTGAGAAAAAAAGCCTCATCTATTATGAGATTTCCAGAGAAAATACCAACCTCATGTGCTCGCTTAAAAGTGGTGTCAGTGTGCCCGGTGATTACCTCGATCAACTGACACAGAAGTCTTGCCTCTTCAACTAAGAAAGTGCGATAATTAATGGCATGACAGATCACAATCCAAAGCATGATGAAGAAGGTGGCACGGCCACAATTACCAGAAAGAAAGTACAGCTTCCTAAAAAATACAAAGTGCTGCTTCACAACGACGACTACACAACGATGGAGTTTGTCATCTACATCCTTCAAACAGTTTTTCACAAAGACATTAATGAAGCAGAAAGAATCATGATTCAAGTTCATCGAAATGGAATTGGCGTCTGTGGTGTTTATACATACGAGATCGCAGAAAGTAAGGCGAAGAAAGTTGAGCGAACGGCGAAAGAGCATTCGCACCCGTTACTTTGTACGATCGAACCAGAATAGGAAATCATTATGGCAAAAAATGCAAGCAATCCAGGTAACCTAAGACTCGAAGTTATTATCAACTCGGCCGTAGTAAAGGCCAATCAATTAAGACACGAATACCTCACACTGGAGATTATGTTCAAGTCCATGCTGGAAGACGGCGCGGTAAGAAGCATTCTGGAAAACTGTGATGTGAAAATTCCTGACATGGAAAAAGAGCTCGATGCTTTTATCGCTCAGGATGATAACTTCAGTATTTTATCTGAAGACGATGTCGATGAACTTTCCAAGAAACAATTTGTCGATGCGGAACTCCGCGAGCTTGCCCGTGAAAACGGAATCAGTTATCAGCCGGAAATTTCACTTGGACTTCAGCGGGTCATTCAAAGAGCAGCGATCCACGTTCAATCATCAGGAAAAAAAGATATTTTAGGTGTCAATCTTCTGGTCGCAGTTTTTAGCGAACCTGAAAGTTTTGTGTCATATCTTCTGGACTCGCATAATGTGGAAAAATTCGATGTTGTAAAAATCATCGCTCATGGTGCTGATCGTCCCGTTAATTCTGATGGTGATTCAATCAATGAATCAATCCGTTCAGAGTTTGGCGATATGCCCGAGAAAAAATCGAGTGCCCTGGAAGATTTCTGCACTAATTTAAATGAGCAGGTTGCAAAGGGAAAAATTGATCCGATTGTAGGACGAGAAATGGAAATTGAGCGCGTCGCTCAGATTTTATCACGTCGTAGAAAAAATAATCCACTTCTGGTTGGTGAAGCAGGAGTCGGTAAGACTGCTGTTGCTGAAGGACTTGCTTACAGGATTGTTCAGGGTGAAGTTCCGGATCTTTTAAAAAACGCAATTGTTTTTAGTTTAGACCTCGCAAGTCTTCTGGCCGGTACAAAATATCGCGGAGACTTTGAGCAGAGACTTAAAAATGTCATGAAGGAACTTCGTGCTTATAATGAGGCCGGAATTAATCAGGCCATTTTATTCATCGATGAAATTCACACGATCATGGGGGCCGGTGCAACCAGCGGCGGATCGATGGATGCATCAAATCTTTTAAAACCTGCGCTAAGTTCAGGCGAGCTTCGCATGATCGGAAGCACGACTTACGAAGAGTACAGAAAATTCATCGAAAAAGATTCGGCCTTCAACCGCCGTCTGCAGAAAGTCGATGTCATGGAACCAAATCCAGATGACACTCAAAAAATTCTTTTAGGTCTTCGTCCGAAATTCGAAGAGCACCATAATGTAAAATATTCGAACGCGATCATTAAGTTAATCGTGGATCTGTCGACTAAACATATAACAGACAGAAAAAATCCTGATAAATCTATCGACGTCATCGATGAAGTTGGGGCAATGATCAGAATTATGCCTGAAGCGAAACGTCATACGAACATCACTAAAAAAGATGTAGAGGCCGTGATCGCGATGATGGCAAAAATTCCAAAAATGTCAGTGGCCACAGATGAGCGCGATAAGCTTAAAAACTTAAAGAGCAATCTAAAGCGACTAATATTTGGACAGGATGCTGCTGTAGAAAAAGTTGCCGATGCGATCTTACTTTCAAGATCGGGCCTTTCAAACGAATCGAAACCGATGGGATCTTTTTTATTCACAGGACCTACTGGTGTCGGTAAAACAGAACTCGCAAGACAGCTTGCCATCGATCTGGGAATCCATCTTGAACGTTTTGACATGTCAGAGTTCATGGAAAAACATTCAGTGGCAAAATTAATTGGCGCTCCTCCGGGATATGTCGGCTTCGATAACGGCGGACAGCTGACAGATGTCATGAAAAAGCACCCTCACGCTGTTTTACTTCTGGATGAAATCGAAAAAGCACACCCTGATATCTTCAATATCCTGCTTCAGATCATGGATCATGGAACTTTGACGGACTCTCAGGGCCGCGCGACTGATTTTAGAAACGTGGTCATCATCATGACATCAAATGCGGGCGCAAAAGAGATGGAGTCGGGCTCAATCGGTCTTGGAAAGGGCAGTGAACTGCATGAAGCACAGTCGCACAAGCGTGATCGTGCGATTAAAAACTTCTTTACACCAGAGTTTCGAAACAGACTGGATGCAATCGTACACTTTAATAAGCTTGGTGATGATCAGATCTTAAAAATCGTCGATAAATTCCTCATCCAACTTGAAACTAAGCTTTCAGAAAAGAATGTTGAGCTGATTGTAGAGCCTGAAGCACGCGCACATCTGGCAAAAGTAGGCTTCGATCCACAAATGGGAGCTCGTCCGTTGTCTAGAATCATCGATCAAGAGATTAAAAAGCCACTTTCTCACGAAATTCTTTTCGGAAAATTAGAAAAAGGTGGTGCTGTTGTTGTCTCAATTGATGAAAAAGAACAAAAAATCGTCTTCAAATTCCCAAATTAGGATAATTTTTGCCCAATCCGGGCATTAATTTCAAATTATTTTTCGGTCCTCATTAATTATTTTTAACCCCATCAAATTTTTTTTCAAGCAGGCCCGAAGGGTCTGCTTGATCATTTTATCAAGTCTCATGCCAATTGTGGAAAACGACTGAAACATCGATGAACAAAGCATTTCAGCGATTCATTGAGAGAGAAAAAGTGATCAAAGAAAAGACGAATGATGATCAATGAAGGCCTTGATGAGGCCTTCAAAAAGTAGTTTGATGAAAAAAAAAGTTAAAGAAATAAAAAAAAAATACGAAAAATAAATCAAACATGTACTTTTTTGTTTGCACGAAAATAAAAAAATGTTTATTCTAGATGAAAGAGTAAACACTTCTGGAGGGTTTTATGGCTGTTAAGAAAGCAACAAAGAAAGCTGCTAAAAAAGTAGCAAAGAAAGCAACTAAGAAAGCAGTAGCGAAAAAAGCTACAAAGAAAGTAGCTAAGAAAGCTGCTAAGAAAAAAGTA
>JACMNL010000143.1 GCA_014378525.1 Bacteriovorax sp. | reverse complement strand
GGCTGCAGTAAGTAGTCTCTTTAGGCTTCTCACTTAAAAAACCCGTGGGTTTAATATGAGCTTGCTCACCGTGACCAGGGACCGCTCCCGAATATATCTTTATAGAGGAACCAACTTAATGCCAACTCCTAGACCCACTTTCATTATACATCTTTCGTGTTTAACCCTCTAGGAAAGTTTTTTCCTATTTAGGACTTTCAAATACTTAACTGAAAAAAAGCAATATGCGTAGGTTAAGGCGTAAAGAAAGTTGAGTTTAATGGTAAAATATTAATGATTAGAGCTAAAGATTTTAAGAATTAATACCGAAAGGTCTGTTGTGGGTATTTTGAATTCAGGAGAGTTTATGAAGAAACTTATGGCCTATTTAAAAGACGAAAGTGGACAGACATCAACAGAGTATATTCTGCTTGTTGCCGTAGTTGCTATGATCGTTTTTAAATTTAAGAACGTGGCTAGTGAACGTCTTACGAAGATTACGGGAAGCGTATTCGACCAGGCAGACACAATGGTCGGAGACATGAACAAGTAATATTCGCTTTTAGCGTTTAACTATAGTTATGTTTTTCAACTAATCATTTGATCCGGTTCAGTCGGCATTCTTTGCCGCTGTTGTCTCTTTCCTTTCAATCTTCAATCCTAGTAATAATGAAATTAAAAAATAAAATAAGCGCTTCCTCAGGGCAGGCGCTTATTGAATATCTCCTCATATTCAGCTTCATGACATTCATTTCAATCGGCATTGTAAAAGGCCTGGGTAAGACTATGCTCAAGTCTGTAGGCTACATTGGTTATGAGATGACTGAGCAGTTCTCCGTCGGAGTGTGCCCCAAGGCGTGCTTTTATAATGGTTATGAGAACCAGGAAAAATAAGCATGCTTCCAATCGTGGTTTATATCTTTATTGCTATTCAACTGTTGTTTGTCGCCTACATCGATTTTAAGACTAAGAAAATTTCAAACATATGGGTTTTGATCAATTTCATATTTTTCATAGTTCTTACTTTTATATTCCCTGACATTTACAAGTGGTCAATGCAGATATTATTTTTCCCGGCCGCTTTTCTATTTGTAGGATTTGTTCTTTTCCTCATGAACATTATGGGAGGAGGAGATTCAAAATATCTTTCATCACTGTATCTTCTGGTCCCGCTTCAATTTCAGGATGCAACTTTTTTATACCTGTTATATGCAACGGTTTTAGTAGGAAGTACGCTTCTACTTTTTAATACGCTGAAGTACCTTGATATAATTGTGATTCACTTTAGAATGAGAGATATAGCCGGGATTAGAAGAATTTTTGGAAAAAAATTTACATACGCGCCGGTTATCTTTATCGCATGGATGTGGTTCGGATGGCAAAATTACAAAATTCTGACTTTCTAAAAAATAAGAAAGGACAATCAGTAGTAGAATACATTCTGCTTCTTGCAGTTATCAGTACGATCGCTTTTTCATTTTACAATAACAGAAGATTTAAGGAATTCATGGGTGGGAAAACTGGTCTCTTTGCTTATCTTCGCCAGGGAATGGAGTACTCATATCACTATGGGCGAGAGTACAAAATTGATGAAGGTACATACGACGAGTCCATGGACTTCAATTACTCTACAAATAAACACGATACCTATTTTGATCGCAAGACTAATCGAAGCCGTTTTTTCGCCGGGATAAATGCATATGGAAAAATGGATTAACAATAAAGGTCAATCGACGCTTGAATTTATCATGACATTCACGACTGCAGTCGGTTTTATATTTCTGTTTTTAAAAATGGCGATGAATTATACGGACGGGTTCATGGTTCACCATGCAACTTATATGGCCGGACGAGCATATATGGTTTCGGATGAAAATCGAGATTCACTCGAAGAAGGCGATAGCCTTGCTATGAAAAAAGCACGCGAAGTTTTTACTTCTTATTTGCCGGAGGGACTTGTTAAGGATGTAACTGCTACTATGCTTCAGGAAAATAATCCAGGTGTCGTAAAATTTCAGGCATTCATTGGTGTTTACATAAAATACGAAGAGAAATTTTCATTGGGATTTCTTGGTGGAAAATTTCCGATACGCATGACTTCCGAAGCATTTTTGGGAAGGGAGCCAACGAGAAGAGAATCAAGAACGCAGGTATGCAATGCAATTATGGATTTAGGACTCGGTAGCTGTAGCGTACATGTGACTCTGGAAGATAATGGTGGATAGAAATATTAATATTAAAAAATCATTGATAAATAATCAGCAAGGTCAGGCGGTCTTCGAGTTAATTATTTTTCTTCCGTTTTTAATTTTCCTCTTCATGATTTATTCGACAACAGGAAATTCCATCTCCGGTTCAATCAACCAGCAGAAAGCTGTGCGCGCTTATTTTTATGGAACGACTAAAGGGAATTCATACATCAACACTAGACTGGATTTAAAATTCCTTAGTAACAAAGGAAGAAAAACAGTCGGCTATTCCGCTCTGGGGTGGCGTGAACATTCCGAGGGAGACGAATCAACTGCATTCGCTCCTTGTTTTCAATTTACTTCTGTTCTAAAAAACGATTCTCAGGAAAAATGTGATGACAGTGCCAGAGATACAGAAGATTCCAGCAGATTTATCCGAGTGTTTACGTATTATGGAGTATGCGGTCCTGTTTATGTTGTGAACACTGATGATCCCAATGGAGAATTCTACGAAATCCCGCCAAATGTACAGAGTAACCCTCAGTTTTGTTTCATGAGTGATGGCCCTCCAAGCTAGTCAAAATCTTCCCCCGCACAAAGTTTTCCTCAAAATTTGTTAGAATTAAAAAGCTAGTTATTTAAACAGGTTGGAAAATATGAACACACGCGCTCTCACTCTGGCACTTGTTATCGCAGGATTTGCGATGATGATGGTCTACACATACATTGAAGATCAAAAAAGCGCGATGATTTCCGAATACGGAATTCAGTCTTCAGTTGTTGTTGCAAAAAATGATATCCAGGAATTAGATCTTATCGATGACTCGAAAGTAGAAATCAAAACTGTTCCAGCAAATTTTCTTTCTCCAGGACATTTCAAAACAATTAAAGAATTAGAAAACACAATTGCAACTGTTCCAATCATCAAAGGTGAACAGATTACAAAACCTCGTGTTACATATCCCGGAATTAAAACTGGTCTTTCTAGACAGGTTTCAGTGGGGAAACGTGCTGTTGCAATTAACATCACTGAAAAAGATGCAGTTGGGAGATTGATCAAACCGGGGGACCGTGTAGATGTTCTAGCAGCGATCGATATCTCGCAAGGGGCGAGAAAAGATTTACAAAAAACCCGAACATTTCTTCAGGACGTTTTAGTTCTATCTACAGGGATGAGTATGACGAATTCAATTCCAATGTACGGAGTTGAGACACCAAAAGTTATCCGCACAATGAACCTGAATACATATACAACTTACAACACGATCACACTTGAACTTGATCCCTACGATGTTCAGAAGCTCGCTTTCATGCAGGCCTATGGACAGGGGGCACTTTCACTTTCTCTTAGAAATAACTCGGATAAAGAACCTGTACGTTTAAGAGCAACTCAAATTTACGATGTATTGGGAGATGATGCTTCAGAAGCAAAAACTTTCTTCTCTGAAAAATACATAAAAGAGCAAAAAAATGGGCAGTAAGATTTTAATTTTTTTATTTTCGTTATTGTTAACAACTCACTTTGCTTTTGCACAGGATGAGGCCGTTGATCCAAATGAAACTTTAAAAGAAGTTGAAGTCATCGTAGGTCTTGAAAAAATTATCACGCTTGATTTCGTTCCTAACTCAATCATAAAAGTGGCAAACGAAAATTTAGTGTCATACCAGCTGGTTCCCCAAAAGAAGCAGATTCTTTTAACCGGGATTAAAGCAGGGGATACAACACTTACTGTGCGCGATCTTGCAGGAGACATCAAGGCCCGCTATCTTTTAAAAGTGACGGCCTCTGATCAGTCAAAAGTTGTTGTGCAATTAAAAGAATTGTTAGGTGATGTTGAGGGTCTGGAAATCGGAATCAAGGGTGATTCGGTTTTTGTTGGCGGGCAGATTGTTGTTCCAAGCGATATTGGTAAAGTTGTTGTTATCCTTGAAAAATATCCGGATGTACTTCGTCTCGTGGAACTTTCCCCGCAAACTCAGTTAGTGATTGCGAAGAAAATGCAGGATGAAATGAAAAAAAGCATGTTACAGGATGTAACAGTCAGAGTTGTTAACGGAAGCTTCTGGATCGAAGGTGTTGTAGATAGTCCTGAACAAAGTACAAAAGCTGAGCAGATTGCAAAGGCCTATCTTCCTGACCAGATTCAAAACCTGGCAAGAAGAACAGATGCAGTTCAGTCGACAAAAAAACCGCCGTTTGAAAATCTTTTGACCATCAATTCGAAGCCTAAGCAAGAGCCTCTTGCAAAGTTATTCAAGATCACTGCTCAGTATGTAGAATTAACGAAGGCCTATGATAAAACTTTTGGATTCAGCTGGACTCCGACAATCGGTCCCGGTGGTGGTGAAATCCAGATCGGAAAAAGTTCAAATGGTGGAGTAACAACTTCGTCACAGGGAACACTTGCTGCTACGATTTCAAATTTATTTCCTAAGCTGAATTCTGCAAAAAGTGCAGGACATGCTCGCGTGATCCAGTCTGGTGTCATCATTGTTATGGACAACGTCGAAGGTGTTTTAAGTAAGTCTACGAAAATTCCCTACGCTATCGGTACGGGAGATAACCTGAAAACCGGAACTGCACAGGCCGGATTCGATATGACAGTTAAGCCGAACATGTTGCAAGAAGAAAAAATTAAATTAACGATAAAAGTTTCCATCAAGTCAACAACTGGGGATACAGTTCCAACTGAGCTTGATAACTCGATTAACACACAAATGGTTTTAAAATCCCAGGAGTCTGCTGTAATCGGGGGTGTTGTTTCCAATAAACAGACAACAGATTTTGATAAAGATCCGCCAACAAGTGAAACAGTTACTGGTGGTGCGGCCTTATTTTCATTCTTAAAGTCTAAAAAATATTCTACCAACCGCTCGCAGTTCGTAATTTTCGTTACTCCGGAAATTCTCGAGTCTGCTGCAAGTGGAGCATCTGATATAGAGAAAAAATTCAGGAAAAGGAGCAGGTAGTGGCAGGACATATAATATCAATCATCGGTGGTAAAGGTGGTCTTGGTAAGTCGCAGGTTGCGGCTAACCTTGCATTCGCCTATGCAATCGAAGGAAAAGTAAAAACACTGCTTCTGGATTTTGACCAGAAGGCCAGTGGTGATCAGGATTTCATCACAGGGATGAAAGGTAAAAAAAATTTAAAGGAACTCGCTGACTTCAAGGGTGCAATTGATCCAAATTCGATCCAGCAGTTTGCGAGTATGAACCAGAACGTATTTTACATCGGTATGCCAAATGATCCGACGATGGCAGAAGGTATTGAAGTTGAAGCTTTAGGAAGAACTCTTAAAGCAGTGACAAATATTTATCCTATAACAGTCATTGATGCAGGAAATGAACTCACTCCACTTGCAATCAAAGCGCTGGAATTTTCTACATTGATTTTTGTTGTAGTCACACCGGATATTCTCGCACTTAATCAGACGAAAAGATTATATTCAGATTTAATTACGATGATGTTTCCAAAAGACATGATCCAGTTTGTAATCAATCAAGCTGTAGCAGGTCACCCTGTTACCAATGATGTAATTGCAAAAACTCTCGGTAAACCTGCCTTTAGTGTTGTTCCAAGAGATGATCAGAACTGTACGCTGGCACTTAACCAGAAAAAACCGGTTATGTTAGTTGCGAGAAACAGTGCTTTCGCAAAAGGAATCATCGATACAGTAAGAAGACTTACTGAGAAAAATATTCTTATCGCTTTAGAAAAATTAAATAAGCCAAAAGATGCCGGTGCAAAAAAAGTTGAAGCTTCTACTGCAGAAGGTGGCACTGGCGCTGTAAAGGGAGGAAAATCTCCATGGACAGAACTGAAGTCGCGAATTCATAGAGCACTTGTTGAAGAAATGGATTTAAAGAAAACTGATGAGAACGATCCGAAGGCCGTCATTATTTTAAAAGAGCAGACAAAAAAAGTTGTCGTCGATCTCTTGGGTAAAGAAGATACAAAAGGAATTTTAAATTCACGCGATGATATGAATCAGATCGTAAAAGAAATTCTCGATGAAGCTCTCGGACTTGGACCTCTCGAAGACTTACTTCGCGACAAATCCATTTCCGAAGTTATGGTCGTCGGTCCTCATAAAATTTATTATGAACAAGGCGGGAAATTAAAACTTTCTGAAGTTACTTTTACCAATGACCGCCAGGTATTAAACGTTATTGAAAGAATTGTTGCACCTATCGGACGACGTATCGATGAAAAAACTCCTTACGTAGATGCGCGCTTGAAAGATGGTTCCCGCGTCCACGCAATCATTCCTCCATCTTCGATTGATGGATGTACAATTACCATTCGTAAATTTCCTGACAAACGACTTACATACAAAGACGCTGTAAAATTCGGTTCGATGACTGAAAGTATGGCCGACTTTTTAAGAATTGCAGTTGAAGCTCACAGAAATATTATTGTTTCAGGTGGTACTGGTTCCGGAAAGACAACACTGATTAATATTCTCGGTGGTTTCATCCAGTCGAACGAACGTATCATAACGTGCGAGGATTCTGCCGAGTTAAATTTTCCGCAGGAACATATTGTTCGTCTTGAAACGCGTCCTCCTTCACTTGAAGGTGATGGTGCGATTGATATTCGTTGTCTTGTAAAACAAACACTTCGTATGCGTCCCGACAGAATTGTTGTCGGTGAGTGTCGTGGTGGTGAAACTCTGGATATGTTACAAGCGATGGGTACAGGTCACGATGGTTCAATGACAACTGTTCACTCTAACAATCCACGCGAGTGTATTGGTCGTCTTGAAACACTTGTTCAGTATGCGGGAACATCAATTTCAGCAAGAGCTATTAAAGAAATGATTGCTGGTGCAGTTCACTTGATCATTCAGCAGTCACGTCTCGATGATGGAAGCAGAAAAATTATGTACATCACGGAAATCGGCGGTCTCCAGGGAGACACGATGATTCTGCAGGATATTTTCTTATACGTTCAAAAAGAAATCGGTAAAGACGGAAAAATTATCGGTGAATTTCAGGCGACAGGTTTTATTCCGAAATTTATTGAAACACTTGAGAGAAAAGGCTTCAACGTTCCTCGCGGAATTTTTAACAACCGACCTCAGGCAGCAGCGGCACCTGTAGTCGCAGCACCGGTGGCAGCAGCAAGTGCACCTAAACCAACAACGGGCGGAGCAGGTCCGGCAAGCGGAACGAAACCGCCAGTGAAGAAATAAAGTATGAGTTTTTTCTTGAGTATTCTTGGACGCAATGGACTCATCTTTGTAGTAGGGATGATGGTTTTTGTACTCGCCTATAAATATTCAATTAATATTTTCGACTGGATCGAACAGAAAACTTACGGAACCCGAACTTATATTACCGAGAGACTGGAATTCCTTTTTATTGATATTCCGCAGGACAGACTTACATATATTCTTCTTGCTTCATCTGTTGGTCTTGGATTTTTTGTTTTTATACTTTTAGGATTGATCGGCAGCTGGATAGTAGGAGCGATACTAGGTTTTTTTATGGCCTTCATTGGGTTAAAGGCGCCAAGATGGATCGTAGATTTTTTAGTTGAGAAAAGAATCAAAGCATATTCAACACAGATGGTGGATGCACTTCAACTTTTATCAAACGGGATCCGCGCAGGTTTATCAGTTCCGCAGTCAATCGGAATGATTGTTTCGGAAATGCCAAACCCGATTTCTCAGGAATTTAATATTATTCTTCAGCAAAACAGAATCGGTATGCCTCTTGAAGAATGTTTTGAAAATCTAGCAGCGAGAGTTCCGCTTGAAGACAATGATATGTTTGTTTCTTCAGTAAATATTTTAAGAGAGACCGGGGGTAATTTAGCTGAAACTTTCGACACAATTGTTGATGTAATTCGCGAGCGGGTAAGATTGCAACAAAAAGTTGACACCTTTACTGCGCAAGGAATGTTTCAGGGAATGACCATCGGAGCGATGCCGTTTATGTTGGGCCTTGTTTATTATCTGCAAGATCCGGCCTCGATGACTCCACTATTCACTACGCCTATCGGTCTAGTGATGTTGTTTCTCGCCTTATGCTTAGATTTCGCGGGGTTTTACGTTATAATGAAGATAGTAAAAATTAAAATCTAAAGAAAATGATCAATTATACCGAATCATTAACTGTATTTTTTCTTAACAAGGACTTAGTAAGATGAACTTAAAGAAATCACTGATGACACTCACACTGTTGCTGCCAATGGTAGCGTTCGGTGGAGTTAACTTAAAGAACGGAAACTTTTACATCACGTACACTGATATCATCGTTCCAGGTGGTGATCACGATCTTGAAGTGACAAGAACGTATAACTCTAAATCTACAGACAACGGCTGGTTCGGTTTCGGGTGGGGATCTCTCTACGAAACTAAGCTTATGGTTTCTGCTGACGGATCAGTTGTAGTAATGGAAAACGGTTCAGGAGCTCAGACAAGATTTATTCCAAAAGAATCAATCAACGTTGAAAGTGCTTCGAAGAAAATCGTTGAAGCTATGAAGAAAAAAGAACCAATGAGTGACGTCGCAGTTCAATCACTGCTTAAACGTTTAAATAACGACGCTGAACTTCGTCAGTTTTATTCTAAAAAATACAACGTAGAAACAAAGCTTGCTGATGGAACAATTCTTTACTCGAACGATAGAGGAATTCAAACTATCTCGAAGGAAAAGACTGGTTACAAGAGAACAAACTCAGACGGAAAAACAGATTATTTCGACAATGACGGAAAGCTTTCAAAAATTTCGGATAAAAACGGATATAGCATCCTTTTCGAATACAAGGGTGAAGTTTTAACTTCGATCAAAGATACTCAAGCGAAACAAATCCTTCTTGACTGGTACCCTGATGGAAAAATCAAAGGTGCTTCTTATTCTGGTGAGAAGAAAACAAGTTACGCTTACGATACCAAAGGAAACCTTACAACGTCGACTGACGTTTTAGGAAACGTATATAAGTACGATTACGATGCTAATCACAACCTTACTCAAATCAACTACGCTGATGCATCTAAAATGCAGGTAAAGTATGACAAGAACTCTTTTGCAACAGAAGTTGTAGAGAGAAACGGAGAGTCTACTAAGTACAAATACGAAAACAATCCTAAGAACCCTGACTTCCATTACTGGACAACTGTTACGAAAAAAACTCTGGACGCGCCTGAAACAAACAGCCGTTACGAGTATGAAATCAAGACAAAACCAGATGGACAACAGTACACATACAGAATTGCTACTGAAGTTGATGGAATCAAGACTGAAACAATCTACTCTGAATGTTGCTCACTTCCACTTAAAATTACTCGTGGAAAAGATGTTACAACTTTCGAGTACAATGCAAAAGGATTGTTAACTAAGAAAACATCTACTCGCGGAGAGTATGTAGAATTAGCTTACGATGACAAAATTAACAAGATCACGAAAGTTGTAAACAACGATGGATGGACTACGTTCCAATACGATAAAATCGGAAACCTGGCCAAGGCAATCAACAGCTCTGGAAAATCAGTTCTTCTGATCTACGACCGCCTGGGGAAGATCACTAAGATGATCGATCAGGAAAAAGATGATGCTAAATCAAGAAGAACTCTATCTTTCAAATACAACTCACTTGGAAAACCAGTTGAGATTGAAATGGAAAACGTAGGGATCATCAACGTAGCGTACGACAACTACGGTGAAATTAAAAAAGTAGAATCAAAAGCGGGAGCTAAAATGGCTCTTCAAGTGACACAGGCATTCCAGTCACTTCTAAGTATTGTTAAACCTGCTGGCGTTAACTTAAATATGTAATTGGCCTTATAAGCCGTTGAAGAAGGGAGAGAGTATGAAATTTTTATTGGCAATCGCAATGACTACGACACTAATGGGAACAGCATTCGGTGCATGTTCAACTAGTTCATTAAAAGAATGTACTACTGAAAAAGACTGTAAGGGTCTGTCTGTAACAGATGGTCCACAATACAATCTTGAAAAAACAAAAGATGATGGAATGGTTTGTAGAGTGAAGGACACTGCTATCGCAACAAACTGTACTGAAAATCCAAATGGTGCTAGAACTCCAAAGCCAGGATCAGATGCAGCTGCTGAAAAAGCAAAAGACGCTACTCAAGCAAGATAATTCCGGTTTCTACTCTCTTCGAAAAAGATATCTACCTTTTTTATATAATAGACCGTCTATTTTTTAGACGGTCTTTATAATCTTTACCAGAGCTTTTTAAATTCATTTCATTAAAAACCAAATCATCTTAAACTCTCGTTCATGAGAAATACTTTTTTATCACTCCTATTAGCGGTGTCGTTCTTTTTATCAGGCCCAGGCATGAATGCTCTGGCATCAACTCGCACCGACAGCGTAATCGCGCAGGATACAACTGAGCGTCTTGAAAATATCAGGGAGTTGAGAGGAAGTATCAGATCACTTAAATTACAAATCAAAACATTAGAGATTGCACTGGTTGAAGCTAAGAAACACAAAAGTAATAAAAAGATCTACACTACTACTAAAAAAATATCAGATGCCATTACTGCTATCACTATCTTAAGTGGTGCCATGGCCTCTTATTACTTTGAAAATAAATTGAACGTCCTAAAGATCGCTTCTTTCGTCGGAGGCCTTTCAACATCAGTTGGAGTTATATCCGGTCTATTGGCCGATATGAGCTCTGATGAAGCAGAAACAGTAACTAATAAGATCTCAGACATCACACCGATTCTAAAGGCAACTGAGACCAATTTAGCGAGTGAAATAAAGCTGCTTTGTAATCAGGAACCTAGCAATCAGATGTGTAGATAATGAACAAACTTCACACACGAGTGTATAAACTTTAAACACTTTTCCCAATGAAAAACGCTAACTACTCATAAACACCGAACCAAGTTCTTGGCATGCTATCTGCAATTACCCAATCAAACAATAAAAGGGGAAATCAAATGAAAACATTAATTATTTTATCTCTAGCTCTAGTATCTTTTAACGTATTTGCTGCTGAAGTTGGTGAAGAACAAAAATCACCATGTCCTTACGCTAATCAATCTAATAAGAGAGAAGCGAAGGTTGTAGAAAAACCAGCAGACGAAATCGTGAAACAAGAAGCTAAGACGATCTCAAAGTAACCTGACCAAAAAAGAAAACTATTAGACCTATATTTGAAAGGCCCCGCCGACTCAGTCCGGGGCCTTTCTTATTTTAGTGCTGACATACAGGGCGTATTTCCTAAGTTAGTGTGTAATTTATTTCCATGGTGTTTAAAGTTTAGTCAGATTCATCTTCAAGCTCTTCACTAAATCATTAATAAGTCGCAGTCCCATCTTGGCATCTTCCGTGCAACTACCAATACAAGAAACAAATAAACCGAAACTACTAGGGGAATATTTATGAAAGCTTTAATCATCGCATCTCTTGTTTTCTTTTCTTTAAGAGCAATGTCTGCCGAAGTTGGTGAAGAACAAAAATCGCCATGTCCATATGCTTCTCAAACAAATAAGAGAGAAGCTAAGGTTGTAGAAGCTCCGGCAACTGAAACTGCAAAAGAAGAAGCTAAGACAATGTCGAAATAAGTTTATAAGGAATTTTTGATATATGAAGTGGCCCGCTGAATAGCGGGCTTTTTTATTTTAGAGTTATTCTTCGCTTAATACTTTCTTTAAACGTTCCTGCTCATCTTCAGTATAAGTGTCATCAGAAGGCTTGTTCTCATTCTTGATGATCTTCTTAACTTTCTTTTGAATCCCGGCCATTTTAGACTTCACTTCATCTTCCTCTATTGCTGGTGATGAATTTGAATACAATTTTTTAGAGTAACGCTTAGTGGATGACATTTTCTGTTTTGTTGTCTTAACAGCATCACGTGCATAAGGAGTCACCATCGTAAACAGCTTGTCAAAAAGCTGGTGGCCGTTGCCGATAGGAATGCAAAGAATGGCAAAACTTAATACGAAATAAAAAGCGAAACGAATAATGAACATAGACTTCCTTATGAGTTATTAATTAGTTTTTTCTACCAGACGTTCTACTTTCTCTACGGCCTTAATCAGGTCTTCTCTTTCAAAAGGTTTTTGAAGGAAATCTGTCGCACCGTTTGAGATTGATTCAATCACGATACTTTCAATGTTCAGTGAAGACATCATGATGATGAATTTTTCTCCCGATCCTTTTTCCTGTAAATGTTTTGTAAGTTCCAGACCCGAAATTTCTGGCATAACAATATCTACGAAAATAAGATTTGGTTTAGCAGAGTGGGCGATCTGGATAGCATCTTCAGCTGAAGACGCCTGGCCGACAACGTTGAAACCTTCAAAGGTTAAAATATCAACCATCGCTTTTCTGTTGAAGTCAGAGTCATCAACGATGAGAATTTTGAGCTTGTCGTGATTGCGGGCTGGTTTCATAAAAGATCCAAATTAAATTGTTTCTTTTATTGTATCTAAAACTGCGTTTAAAAAAAGAAAAACCAGCAATACTGCTGGTTTCTCTTTTGTATCAGACTAAAATTATCGGAGACTATGCTGCTGCAGGCGGCAGGGTCTCTTTGTACTTCGGTTGTTTTTTCTTCATAGCAGCTTTTTTATCTTTCCATCCAACAAGTGCAACATCCAATACTTCATCAAATGTTTTTACCGGAATGAAAGTTAACTTCGCTCTATACTCTTCTGGAATTTCCTCCAGGTCTTTTCTGTTTTTCCACGGAATGATGATTGTTTTAATATTCATTCTCATAGCGGCCAGTGCTTTTTCTTTTAATCCACCTATTGGAAGAACTTTACCTGTAAGAGTAATTTCTCCAGTCATCGCAACATCTTTACTTACTGGCGTGTTCGTAAGAAGTGAAACGATTGTCGTTGCAAGTGTAATACCTGCAGACGGGCCATCTTTCGGAGTTGCACCTGCAGGGAGGTGAATATGCATTTCGTTTTTTTCAAAAACTTCATCATCAATTCCAAGTTCAGCAGCCTGACTCTTGATATATCCGATTGCTGTCTGAGCAGATTCCTTCATTACGTCACCAAGCTGACCAGTCAGAGTTAATCCTCTTCCTTTCATCTTCGTAGCTTCGATATAAAGAACTTCTCCACCGTGTGATGTCCATGCCAGACCAGTTGATACTCCAACTTCGTCTGTTTCTTTCTCATCGTCCTTTGTATAAACAGGAGGCCCAAGAAGTTTGAAGACAGTTTCACTCATGATGTGAGTTTTGTTAGCTTCGCCTTTCGCAATTTTCATTGCTACTTTTCTACAGATCGCACCGATTTTTCTTTCAAGGTTACGTAGTCCTGCTTCAGCAGTGTATCCCTTGATAACTGATGCTACACCTTCGTCCGTAAACTCGATGTGCTTTTCTGTGATTCCGTTTTCATCCATTTGCTTAGGGATGATATATTTTTTAGAGATCGCAACTTTTTCTTCCTGAGTGTATCCAGAAAGGTTGATGATCTCCATACGGTCACGAAGTGGCGCCGGAATTTGATCAAGAACGTTTGAAGTGGCAATGAACATTACGTTTGAAAGGTCGAAAGACACGTTCATGTAATGATCACGGAAATTCATGTTTTGTTCCGGGTCTAACACTTCAAGAAGTGCAGATGACGGATCACCTTTGAAATCTCCACCTAGTTTATCTACTTCATCTAGAAGGATAACCGGGTTATTAGTCTTTACTTGTTTTAGAGCTTGAATGAAACGTCCTGGCATTGCTCCCACGTACGTTCTTCTGTGCCCTCTGATCTCAGCTTCATCTTTTACACCACCAAGAGAGATTCGAACGAATTCGCGTCCACATGCTTTAGCGATAGATTTACCAAGAGATGTTTTACCAACACCTGGAGGCCCTGAGAAACAAAGGATTGGCCCTTTCATTCCCGGTCCTTTTAATTGTCTTACAGCAAGATATTCTAAAATTCTTTCTTTAACCTTAAATAAATCGAAGTGGTCTTCGTTTAAAATTTCAAGAGCAGCATCAAGATCGATTTTGTCTTCACTAGACTTAGACCATGGAAGATCACACATCCACTCTAAGTAACTTCTAAGGATAGAAGCTTCTGAAGAGTCCGGGTGCATTTTTTCAAGACGGCCGATTTGCTTAAGCGATTCTTTTTCCGCTTCGTCACTCATCTTAGCTTTTAAAATTTTATTTCTGATTTCACCAAATTCATCTTCCGGATCTTTTTGACCTTCGTCACCAAGCTCGGATTTTATAGCTTTGATTTGTTCTCTTAAGAAATACTCTTTTTGATTTTTTGTGATTTCTTCTTTCGCAGTAGACTTGATCTTATTTTGCATTGCTAAGATTTCAAGCTCGCGGGAAAGGATATCGTTAATTCTGTGAAGTCTTTCCATCGGGTCAAGAGTTTCAAGAATTGTTTGTGCTTCAGCAACATGAAGATTCAAGTTTGAAGCAACCAGATCAGCAAGTCTTCCTGGATCTTTAATGTCTTCAAGGATCATTAAGATATCCGGAGAGAGAACTTTCCCCATATTGATAACTTTTTCAAGTTGCTCTCTGATATTTCTCATCAGTGCGTTTGCAGCAACATTGTTTTCTTCTAGTTTAACATCTTCGACCTTCATCAGTTTACACATGAAGAATGGTGCTTCCTGTGTGTATGAAGTGATGCGAGCTTTAGAAAGACCTTGCACAAGAATTTTAATTCTTCCGTCAGGCAGCTTTCTCATTCTCATGATCATTGCAATCGTACCTGTCTCGAAAATTTCTTCCGGTGTAGGTGCTTCCGCCTTCATGTCTTTTTGACTAGAAAGTAATATCAGACGATCTGTTTTCGTAAGCGCGTGGTCAACGGCCTGGATAGAAGATTCTCTTCCAACGAAAAAAGGTAGTATCATGAACGGATACACAACGATGTCTCTAATTGGCAGGAGAGGGAGATGATCTTTTAGTTCGATGTTGTCACCCTCGTAATTAGTTACCATAGAAATCCTCCAAATTGGCCTACGTGCAAATTCATTTGCATTCAGTTTCTTAAATCGGGTTCTGGCATAAACTCTTTAAAAAAAAGTGCGATTTTATGAACATTTATTCATTTTTTTTCGTTATACTTGAGTGCATTCTTCATAGATCTAAATGAAATGAAGACGAAATACTTGAGCAGTTTTATAGGGAGTTTCCAATGAATTTGACTATAGGGGCAGTTATTTTAGCAGCGGGCGAAGGTAAGCGTTTGAAGTTAGATGCACCAAAGCCTTTAGCACCATGTCTTGATAAAAAACTCGTCGATTTTCCCATCAGAGAGATACAAAAGTTTTTTAATCAGAATAAATTAACTGGAATTAAGACTGCAGTGATTGGTCACCAAAGAGAATTAGTTCAAACTTATATCTCTAAGCGGTACCCAGATGTGAAATACGCCGTACAAGAGAGGCAGCTTGGAACAGCTGACGCTCTTCGTGCGTATTTTGATTCGGATCCCTCAACGCATAAATTGGATTACACTCTTGTGATCTGTGCAGACACACCAGTTGTTTCAGAAGCAGAGTTAACAAAAATGTTAGAATTACTTCAAAGCGAAAAAATGGATGCTGTTGCTGCGACTTTTCAAGACCCAACACCTAAGGGATATGGCCGTATTATCAGAGGAAAAAAAGGTTTTCATATTGTCGAAGAAAAAGATGCAACAGATGATCAGAGAAAGATTACAGAAGTAAATTCTGGTTTATACCTTTTAAAAACATCTTATGTTCTAGAGAATCTAAAGAGTGTTGATTCAAACAATAAATCAGGTGAATTCTATCTGACAGATATTTTCAAAGATGGTCTCAATGTAGATGCTCTTTGTTTTCCACACGGAAATGTTTTTCTGGGTGTAAATAATCTGGAGCAATTAGAACAAGTAGAAACAATTTTGCGAGCTCAAAAAATTGTGCAGCTAAGAGAAGATGGAGTGCGCTTCATCGATTCAAACCACGCTTATATAGATGACGAAGTAGAAATTGGTGCAGGTACTTTGATTTACCCCAATGTTTTTATTTCTGGTAAATCGAAGATTGGAAAAAATGTGATTATAGAGATGGGTGCACAAATTAAGGATTCCGTAGTGGCCGATAACGCTCGGATTCTTGCTTATACTATTCTTGAGGAAGCAAAAATTCACGAAAAGGCACACATCGGGCCATTCGCTCGCATGAGACCAGGCGCAGATATTGGACCTGAGGCAAAAATCGGAAACTTTGTTGAAATAAAAAAATCAGTTCTTGATCGCGGAGCAAAAGTATCGCATCTAAGTTATGTCGGTGATGCTTTCATTGGGGAAGAAACCAATATTGGGTGTGGATTTATTACATGTAACTATGATGGTGCGAACAAACATATAACGAGAATAGGTAAAAACTCTTTTATTGGCTCAGATTCACAGACCATTGCACCAGTAACAATCGGAGATGATTGTTTCGTAGCATCAGCTACAACCGTCACAAAAAATATGCCGGATGGATCATTTGCGATTTCGCGCGGCCATCAAACAACGAAAGAGGGCATGGCAAAAAAATTCATTAAGGTCAAAGAAAAGATGTAGTGTGTAAAAAAGTAATACTGTAAAAACCTTAAACACAATTCATGCAAATAGTGTTAGTCTTGGGTAGCTAAAAATCACTCTTAAGAGGTACATTTATGTGTGGAATCGTCGGTTATTTTGGACCTTCTCAAAATTCTGTTGGAATCGTTATCGAAGGATTAAAACGTCTTGAATATCGTGGATACGATTCAGCTGGTGTTAGTTTCATCGATCAAAACAATAAAATGCAATACTACAAAAAAGCTGGAAAGTTAGATAACTTGAAAGCTGAACTTGTTGGAAAAGATATTATCGCTCGCGCATGTATCGGTCACACTCGTTGGGCAACTCACGGTGGTGTTACAGATGTAAACGCTCATCCACATAATAACGAAGTTCTTTCAATCATCCATAATGGTATCGTTGAAAACGCTAACGAAATTAAAAAAGAGCTGGCAACTCACGGTGTGAAGTTTAAATCTGAAACAGATTCAGAATCATTTCTTGAACTTGTTACTTATCACTTAAAACAAGACATGCCGATTAAAGAAGCGATCTCTACTTCTTTCAAAAGAATTCAAGGTAACTCAGCATTCGTAATTCTATACCCAAAGACTGGTGAAATTTTCGCAATCAAAAGAGGAGCTCCTCTTGTTTGTGGTGTAAATGAAGTGACATCTGAAGCTTTAGTTTCGTCAGATCCATACGCTCTTGCAGGAATGGTTCACACACTATACTTTCCTGAAGACGAAGTTATGGTTCATTTGTCTGGTGAAAATAAAAATATTGCCAACTTTTATGAACTAGATCTTACAAAGACCACAAGATACCTTACTAAAAAACAAGATATGTCGTTAGAAGTTTCTGAAAAAGGTGAATTTGAACACTTCATGCTTAAAGAAATACATGAGCAACCAGGACTTATCAGAAACCTTACTCAATATTATTTTGCCGGAGAAGGAAAAGAAGCATTAGAAAAAGTGGCAAGCTACACACCGGAGAGAATTTATCTTTCTGCTTGTGGAACTGCTGCTTACGCTGGACTAGTTGTTCGCGATTTTTTAGAAGGAATCAACCGCATTCCTTCTGTTGTAGAACTAGCTTCCGAATTCCGTTATAAAAACCCGATCCTTAAAAAAGGTGACGTTGGTATCTTCGTTTCTCAATCTGGAGAAACTGCCGATACACTTGCTGCTCAATCAATCTGTAAAAAGGCCGGCATTAAAACTATGTCGATCGTGAACGTAGATGGTTCAACTTTATATAGAGACTGTGATGACAATCTTCTAATCCGCGCTGGAGTAGAAATTGGTGTTGCTTCAACGAAAGCATTTACTCAACAATCACTCACAGGTCGTTTAATGTCAGCAGCACTTGCCGGTGACTTAAAAGACGAAGGTAAAAAAGTTAAGTTAACTGGAAAATTCGCTCTTCTTGCCGAGAGAATTGATTTACTTCTACTTCAATCAGACGCTATCAAGTCTGTTGCAGAATCTATCTACAATAAAAAAGGTTTCTTCTATACAGGTCGTGGAGCTTATTTCCCGATCGCTCTAGAAGGCGCACTTAAACTAAAAGAAATCGCTTACGTCCACGCTGAAGGATACGCAGCTGGAGAGTTAAAGCACGGGCCAATCGCTCTTATCGATGAAGAGATGGTAAACATCGCTCTTGTTGGACCTGAATTATTTGAAAAAACAATTTCAAACGTTCACGAAATCAAAGCAAGAAAAGGTATTATCGTAGGTATCGGACCTCGTGGTAACGAAGAGCTAATGCACTTATCTGATTATTACATTCCTCTAGACTTCGACGGTCTAGAAGAATTATCACCGCTTTACGTAAACGTTGTGAACCAACTTCTTGCTTACTACATGGCAAAATTCAAAGGAACTGATATTGATAAGCCAAGAAACTTAGCTAAGTCAGTTACAGTAGAGTAAATTTCATGTTAAATTTGCGGGATGAAGAGCTTAGATAGTCTAAATCCCGTTCAAAAAGAAGCCGTCTTGAATACAGATGGCCCCGTTATGATCCTTGCAGGTGCGGGTTCTGGTAAAACCAAAACTCTTGTCACGCGAATCACTTATTTATTAGACGCAAAAAACGTAAGTCCGCACCAGTTGCTGGCGCTTACGTTTTCCAATAAAGCGGCCAAAGAAATGCGCGAGAGAATCTCGCATGAAGTGGCAATGGATATCGGCTCTCTTCAAATCACAACTTTTCATGCGTTCTGTGCAAAACTTCTAAGATCAGAAGCAAACTACTTAGGCCTTTCAAGAAACTTCACGATTTACGATGAAGGAGAATCTAAAGCGATTGCAAAATCACTTCTGGAGCGCCGTGGAATTTCTACAAAAGAAATTAATCCTTACGAAATTCTCGCTTACATCGATGGATTAAAAAATAACGGCTATTATCCCGGCAGAGATATGCCTGGTGGTGACGGCCCTGAAACAACAGATATGTTCTTTGGATATTTCGAAGAGTATGAATCAGAACTTCACCGCGCTAATGCACTCGATTTCGGTGGACTCATTACTGCCGTCATTCAGCTATTCGAAAAATTCCCGGAAGTCGCTAGCCGCTATCAGAACCGCTATGTTTATGTTCTGGTGGACGAATATCAGGATACAAACCGCGCGCAGTTTGAACTTATCAAGATCCTGTGTGAAAAACGCAGAAATATATGCGTGGTCGGTGATGAAGATCAGTCGATCTATTCATGGCGTGGAGCAGACATCAGAAATATTCTCGATTTCGAGAAAGTTTTCCCGGACGTAAAAGTTTTAAAGTTAGAGCAGAACTATAGATCGAGTAAAACCATCATCGAAGCTGCTTCATGTGTTATCGAAAAAAATACCCTGAGAAAGGGTAAACACATGTGGACGGAGAATCCGGAAGGGGATGCGATAGATGTTGTTGAATGTTTCAATGATAAAGATGAAGCCGAATTTATCGCACAGGAAACAGCGAGACTTTATAAAGCTGGAACTCCCTACAAAGAAATGGCCGTGTTCTATCGCTCGAATGCTCAGGCGAGGCAAATAGAGGATGCACTAAGAAAATACAAAATTCAGTACCGTGTAATCGGCGGTGTGAAGTTCTACGAAAGAAAAGAAATTAAAGATATGCTTTCATATCTTCGTCTGGTGATCAATTCGAAAGACTCGCTGGCCTTGAGTCGAATAATTAATGTACCTGCTCGAGGTGTTGGCGCAACTTCTCTTCGTAAACTTGAAGTCGAAGCGATGAATAATAATACATCACTCTGGGATATCATTGAAAAGATCGTGGATCATTCAGCAGATTATACTCACATAAAATTGTCTGCAAAAATCAAGTCGTCTCTCTCAGAGTTCGTAACTTTGATCAATGAACTTCGCCATCTCGACCAGAATAAAATAAAACCTTCAACGATATATGAAAAAGTTCTTCATGAATCGGGATACTACGCATTTTTAAAAGCAAATAAAGACTATGAAACTCTGGCGCGTCTGGAAAACCTGGACGAACTCTTAAATGCGATCACTCAGTTTGAAGAATCGGCAGAAGTACCTACGCTTTCAGGATTTCTTGAAACCATAACTCTTGATTCCAGCAGTGACTTTGATGAAGCCGCTAAATTAATCGATGGTGAAATTTCATTGATGACTGTACACGGAGCAAAGGGACTGGAGTTCACTCATGCTTTTGTCGTCGGTGCAGAAGAAAATGTATTCCCAAGTTATAGAAGTGTAGATGGTGGTGAAATTGCGATGGAAGAAGAGCGCAGGCTTTTTTACGTAGCAATGACCAGAGCAATGATTAAACTCTATATAACATTCGCTCAAGGGCGTATGTTATTCGGACAAGTGAAGTTCAATGGCCCGAGCCGTTTCATCGACGAAATTCCGGAAAAACTTTTCACATGGAAAAAACTGAAAGGGCATCAGGAAGACCGCTACGATCATTCATTCACTCCAGGCTATCAAAAAAACTTTGATCCCTACGATCAGTCCCAGGAAAGCCATTATGATAATGAAGAAGTTGTTTACCAGATTAAGGAAACAGCTTCAGCGCCTTTAAAGTCTTTTCACCAGCCAAAATTTCCAAAAGGAGCGAGTGTCGTTCACTCACTTTATGGAGCAGGTAAAGTCGAAGACTCTGAAGGTTCGGGCGCTGATGAAAAAGTGCAGATAAAGTTTGCTGATGGCGCCCGCAAAAAATTTATGGTGAAGTTTGCGCCGATTGTACTGGCCTGAATTTATCCAAAAGTAATTTCTGTTATTTCTGAATTGACCATAAAACGATTGGGTGGTCCCCAGAATCCCGTTCCACTGCTTACATACAAATACATATCTTCAACTTTATGAAGTCCTTTTATATAAGGCTGTACAAGATAAACAATAAAATTCCAGGGAAATCCCTGACCGCCATGAGTATGGCCGGAAAGCTGAACATCATATTTTAATTTTGAAGTTAAAAAACATGTTTTAGGCTGATGAGACATTAAAATTTTGTAAGCGTTTACTGGAATACCTTCAATGGCCTTTGCCGGATCATAAGGATTTTTCTGGTCGTATTTAGTGCTGGAAATATCAGTTACTCCGGCCAGATAAAATGGAGAATCGTTATGAGTTAATTGAACGTTCTCATTATTTAAGACTTTGATTCCCAGGCTTGAAATGTAATCACTCCATTCTCTGGAGTTCCAGTAGTACTCGTGATT
>JACMNL010000024.1 GCA_014378525.1 Bacteriovorax sp. | reverse complement strand
TCACTCACGCAGATTTGCGGATCAATAGTAACTTTAGATCCGTAAGCATCAAACGTTTGCGATAATCCCGGACATCCGGTCATCTCAACACAGGCACGGCAGTCTTCGCAGGCATCAGTATTGATCTGATAAAATTTTTGCACAGGAATTGTTTCATTCGCTGCGAATATTTTTCTTTCAGCTGCTTTTTTCTTTCCGTGGAAAGTAAGAGCACATTCTTTATTGGAGATAATAACTTTCGTGCCTTTTTTCACCACCATTTCACGAAGAAGGTTTTGATAAAAGTAACGGTCACTCGGATTGACTTCAATCGCTTCATTCACACCTAATGCAGTGACGAGTTTTAACATGTCCTGGGCCGGACGTTTAAATCCTTCAACCGATTCACCTGTTCTCGGAGTCATCTGATGGCCTGTCATTGCAGTGTTATCATTATCAAGAAGAATGTATGTGATGTCGTGGTTCATCTGCACAGAGTTTGAAATGTCTGTAATCCCCGAATGGAAAAATGTCGAGTCTCCCATCAGAACTACTGATGGGTTCGATGTAAACATGTCGAGACCGGAACCGAGTGCTCCCCCCTGCCCCATGGCCGAGAGGTTGTGCATTTCCTTGAAAGGTTCAAGAAAAGACAATGAATAACAACCAACATCTCCATGCGAGATGAGATTAATGTTTTGTTTTTTTAAGTGGCCGCGAAGATCTTTTAGTAATGAAAGAGTTTCTCTATGCGGGCATCCCGGGCAAAAAGTTGGAAGTCGTCTCGGCATCACTTCGCTTAGAACGACGCCGGGTACTGTCGGGTGACAGGCACAAATGCCCATTTGATTAAAAATCGTAGAAACTTTTTCTAAAACTAAATCGTAATTGAGACCGCCATAAATTGGGAAACCTTCAAGGCTTCCGAATTTTTTCCCGAAGATTTTACACTTCAACCCGAGGCGAGCGATCACTTCAGTTAATTCTGTTTCTAAAAATCCGCGTTTTTCTTCCACTACAATTAATATGTCCAGATTTTTTAAGTAAGGAACCAGCAGTTCATCAACTAAAGGATAAGGAGCAGCGATTTTATAAAGTGAAAATCTATCGAGAGCATTATTGTCATCCAGAACCTGTTTCAAAATTTCAAACACTGCTCCACTGGTGATGAATCCAATTTTCGAATCCGGATTTCCGAAAGTCATATCCAGATTTTTCTCTTTTAAAACATCGATTACTTTCGGGAAGCGGTCTTTGATCATTGTGACGTCAGCGCGGAGTGAGTTCGGTGGCACCATGACGTTTTTAGCAAGATCAAAAGTCGCAGGATCAAGTTCAATCAGTGTACTGTCGATTTTTTTCTCGACACCGATTTCAACACGCCCACCACCTTCGGCCATGAATGTCGTCAGAAGAACGCCCTGGTAAACTGAAGTCGCAAGAGAGATATCGAGTGCGACTTTCATCCAGTCTTTTAACTCCTGTGGAGTCGACGGATCTAAAAATGGAATGTGAAGATGTTTGAATAAATATCTTGAGTCAGCAGGGCTGGATGTAGAAATCGACCATGGATCGTCACCTACAACGACTACCACTCCGCCCGTTCCTGGGTTGGAAAAGTTTCCTACTGAAAGTGCATCAGCTGCGACGTGAAGGCCCATGGACTTCATCGCAACCAGAGCATTTTTATTGGCCTGTTTAGCACCAGAGGCCATCGCTGCGGCGTTCGCTTCGCTGTTGGCGATAACTACTCGCAAACCTTTTTCTTTGAATTCGTTTTTTCTTTCGTAAAGAATATTAAAATAATCGGCCAGCGGAGAACCCGGGTATCCAGTATATAAATGGAATCCGGCCTCAAGGGCCCCTTGAATAATTATTTCGTTGCCGTTTAATATTTCGGTTGTCATGCATGCTCGCTAATTTTTTATTAGCAGAAAATATCTCACAAAAAATTGTGGATGCAAAGAAACAGCAAGATGACCGCGACATTTGCTTTTGCAATCAATAATAGAAATTGAGAGCAATTGCTAAAGTAATCAAGGCCGGTAATCCCTGAATTATAAAGATTTTTTTATTGGCCGTATAACCGCCGTAAATCCCCGCAATGGAGACACAGCTTAAAAAGAAAACTTTCAAGTGAAGAGCTTCATTACCTACTTCAAAGACCGACCAGATAAGACCTGCTGCAAGAAAACCGTTATACAAACCCTGATTAGCTGCAAGAACTGCACTTTTTTGAGCGAATTCAGCGTCATTTCTAAAAATTTTGAGTCCTTTCGGAGTAGTCCAGGCAAACATCTCGAGCCACAAAAAATATAGGTGCAAGACAGCAATAATTCCCACCAATACATTGATCAAGCTATTCATATATTCCCCTTCTAAATTACCCGGCTAAATTTGCTAAAGACAAAAAGCTAATGATAATATTTTGGAACTTTTTTAATGAAATTACCAAGGAAAACTTATGTTTAAAATGATCGCTATTTACAAAGTTCCAGCTGACATCAACGCATTTAATGACTGGTATGTATCGCATACAGAAATTGCTAAAAAAGTTCCGCTTACAAAAGAAATCAGAATATCGCGCGTCTCTGGCGGGCCACGTGGTGCAAGTGATCTTCACATGGTGACAGAACTAGTGTTTGCTTCGAAAGAAGATTTTAAAACTGCGATGTCTTCACCTGAAAACATGGCCGCAGGTAAAGACGCTTTTACAAATTACAAAGACATCGTTTCAGTTCACTTCGCAGAAGAAGAAGTGATCAGGTTATAATTAAAATGGAAAACATTTTATTAGAATACCCTTATAAAAATCACCAGCACATTGCTCTGGTGAAACTCAATCGTCCGAAAGTTTTAAATGCGCTTTCAACGAACCTGATGGAAGAACTTGTCGAGTGCATGACTGCACTTGATAAAAATCCTGAAGTGCGAGTCATTATCTTAACCGGTAGTGAACGCGCTTTTGCAGCAGGAGCGGATATCGGCCAGATGGCGACAGCAACTCCCATCGACAACATCAACGAAAACAGATTCCGCACATGGGAGATGTTAAAGCTCATCACTAAACCAATCATCGCGGCCGTTAATGGCTTCGCTCTTGGTGGCGGATGTGAGCTTGCTATGTCTTGTGATCTTATCATCGCAGGTGACGATGCAAAATTTTCTCAACCGGAAATTAAAATCGGAACTATTCCTGGAGCTGGTGGAACTCAACGCTTAACCCGTGCCATCGGAAAATCAAAAGCAATGCTGATGGTTTTAACCGGCGACATGATCGATGCTGATACTGCTTACGACTGGGGTCTGGTTGCGAAAGTTGTTCCGGCCCAGACAGTTATGCAGGAGACTTTTGAAATTGCCAAAACAATTTCCAACCGTGCTCCGATTGCAGTTCGTTTAGCGAAAGAGGCCGTTAACAAATCTTTTGAAATGACGTTGAAAGACGGAATGGATTTTGAACGTAGAAATTTTTATTTAACTTTTTCATCAATGGATCAAAAAGAAGGAATGAAAGCGTTCATGGAAAAAAGAGATCCGGATTACAAAGGAAACTAAATGCCGTTTAAATTTATTACATATGCAGAAGAAAACAGAACAGCGACGATCACAATGAATCGACCTGAGCTTTACAACGCTCTAAACGCCGAAGCGAAGATGGAAGTTGTGCAGGCAATTCGTGAAGCCAACAAAAGTGCTGCTGTTAACTCCATCGTTCTTACCGGTGCAGGAAAAGCATTTTGTACGGGACAGGATTTGAATGACAGAAGTGTTCAGGCGACAGAAGGAACAATTGATTTAGGTCACACTCTGCAGACTGAATGGAACCCGCTTGTGACAGCTATCCGCGATTCTAAAAAAATTGTGATCGCTGCCGTTAACGGTGTTTGTGCGGGTGCCGGAATTTCAGTGGCAATTGCCTGCGATATGATTGTGAGCAGGCCTGCTGTGAAATTTGTCGGGGCCTTCAGTAAATTAGGACTCGCTCCTGATGCCGGATCAACTTATATTTTTTCACGTGCTCTTGGATACCAGAAGACGATGGAATTCTTTTTGATGGGTGAAGCACTTACATCGGAAGAACTTCATACAGCAGGTTTAATCAATGCACTTAGTGAAGATGCTGTTGCTAAAGCACTTGAGTATGCGATGGCGATTAACAAACTCTCTCCTCTTTCGACTGAAATGATTAAGAAGAATATCAAAGCGGCACTGGATTCTGATTACAATCAGTCACTAGAACGTGAAACATATGCACAACGTTTTTTAGGAAACAGTGCTGATTACAAAGAAGGGCTTTCGGCCTTTCTTGCAAAACGCCAACCGATTTTTACAGGGAATTAATTTTAAGGAGAAATATATGACAACTACTGCTCACACTTACGGACCAGAAGAACTACAACTCTTCAAAGACATTAAAAACGGAAAAACATTTGAAGCAGACTCTGCTGACATGCCTGCGTTTTACCGCAAGCATTTATTAAACCTACTGTGGATGCAAGGCGATTCAGAATACTCTGGAGCTCTTGGTTACATGCCATACATTGAGAAAGCTCCAACTCTTCAGGAAAAAGTTTTAGTTGCTCAAATGGTAAAAGATGAAATGAGACATGCTTCTGTGATCTACCGTTTATTAGATGAATTGGGACAAAACACAGCAGAACATATTTCTAAAGTTGACCTCGGATATAAACTTGAAGAAGACCAGATCAACATCGGATTCAAAAGAATAAAAGACGATTACCGTGTAAATATTTTTTACTACGATATCAAGTACTGGACTGACTATATCCTATTCAACTTTTTAATGGATAGAGCGGCAGGACACCAGTTGCAGGATACTTTCAACTCAAGCTATATGCCATGGAAGAAAGCAATCGAAGGAATTTACAAAGAAGAAGTTATGCATCTTGCTCACGGAGATAAGTGGGTTCGTATTATGTCTAAAGATCCAGAGCAGAAGAAATTCTTACAAGAACGTTTAAACCTTTGGTGGCCGCGAGTGATGAATATTTTTGGTTCAACTCAAGGAGCAACAAACGATCTTTACGTAAACCTAGGTTTAAAACAAAGAACGAACGGAGAAATCCGCGCTGTCTTCGTAAAAGAAATTGAAGATATGTGTGCTGAAGCAGGATTAGTTCTTCCTGAGTACAAAGAAGAAGACCAACCGAAAAGAGAAGCAAAAAAACATTAAGGTATTTAATGGAAATTAAGAATGTCGTAGTGATCGGAACAGGAACCATGGGACAAGGAATTGCCCAGTGGTTCCTGCAGCAAAAAGTTGCTGTAGAAATGGTCGACAGCAATTATGAATTTGCACTAAAGAGTCACGCCAAAATTTTCGAAAATCTTGACGGGCTTCTGGCAAAAGGAAAACTGCAGTCGGCCGATGTCGCAAACTTTAAGCAGAATATTCATGTAAAGCATCTGGAGAAAATCAATCCTGAAGCAGATCTCGTTATCGAAGCGATCATTGAAGATAAAGAAGTTAAAAAAGAACTTTTCAAAAAACTCGATGAGATTTTGAGTGCTCGTTCAATCATTGCTTCGAACACTTCATCGTTCCCTATTACTGAACTTGCAAAAGATTTATCTGATAAAAGAAAAAATAAATTTTTAGGTCTGCACTTTTTTAATCCGGCGACTATCATGAAACTGGTGGAAGTAATCAACGGACTTGAAACAGACAAAGAAATGTCTCACAAACTCTACATGTGGTTCAATGCCCGCGGGAAAGTGGCCTGTGAGTGCAACGATGCTCCTGGATTTATCGTCAACCGCGTTGCCCGCAATTTTTACGGCGAGTCCCTTCGTGCTGTTGAAACTTATGATCTCGAGAAAATAAAAGAAGTGGATCAGGTGATCAGAGAAGTTGGTGGCTTTAAAATGGGGCCCTTTGAATTAATGGACTTGATCGGCATCGACGTCAACCTGAGTGTAACGGAATCCGTCTATAGAGCTTTCTTCGACGAACCACGCTTCAAGCCTCACCGTCTGCAAAAAGAAATGGTGGATGCAAAACGTTTCGGCAGAAAGAGCAAAAAAGGATTTTATATTTATGAATGATACATCATTAAACACTCTGGTTATCATTGAAACAAATCATCCGTTGTATGAGCAGATCGCTGCTCATCATGAAACGCGTTCAGTTGAAGATGCACTGGCCTCTTTTAAAACTTACGATCTCGTATTCGATCTTTCAGCTCTAAGAACAAAAAAGAAAATTACACTTTTAAAAGAACTCGCAAAAACGACAAAAGCAGAAATCATCACGGACCTGACACTGGCCTGGGGAGAAATGGTTTTTAAAAGCTGCCCGCAAGTCACTGGTGCTCTTTCTCTTTTATTTTATTCACCGACGGCAGCAATTGAATACTCAACGAAGTCAGAAAAAACAAAACAACAGATTCTGGAATTCTTAAAAAGTATTGAACGTCACGGTGTCGAGCATACAGATTTAAAACTTGGGTTTCATTACCCGAGAGTGATCTCGATGATTGTGAATGAAGCCTACTTCGCACTTGAAGAAAACCTCGCGACACCTGAGGCCATCGATCTTGCCATGAAAAATGGTGTGAACTACCCGCTAGGTCCTATTGAATGGGGACAAAAAATCGGAACTAAAAACATCGTCGATTTACTGACTGAGTATTCAGAAATTACTGAAGACCCGCGCTACAGACTTTCACGTGAACTTAAAATGACAGGAAAAAATATATGAAAAGAACATTTATCGCTTACGCGAAAAGAACTGCCATCGGTAAAATCAACGGAAAATTATCTTCGGTAAGAGTTGATGATTTACTTGCCCACGTTTTATCAGACATTAAAAATACAATTAAATTTGATCCGATGTTAATCGACGATGTTATAGTTGGTTGCGCGAATCAGGCCGGTGAAGACAACAGAAACGTTGCCCGCATGGCCGTGATCTTAGCTGGTCTACCAATGGACGTACCGGGTTCAACGATCAACCGCCTTTGTGGATCATCTCTTGATGCTCTCATTGACGGGTACGCACGCATTCAATCGGGTGTGGCGGATTGTTTAATCATCGGTGGTGCCGAAAGTATGACCCGCGCTCCTTATGTTTTAAGCAAAGCTTCGGACTCATTCGCGCGCGACCAGAAAATGTTCGATACATCACTAGGATGGAGATTTCCAAATCCTAAGATGGAAAAAATGTTTCCGCTTTATACAATGGGTGAAACCGCTGAAGAAGTGGCCACACTTTATAAAATTTCGCGTGAAGAACAAGACCAGTTCGCTGTAAACTCTCATAAAAAAGCTGTTGCTGCGTGGGACAGAGGAGATTTCAGCGATGAAGTTCTTCCCTACACTATCGAAGGAAAAAAAGAATCTTTTACATTCGCGAAAGACGAATGCCCTAGAGCTGATTCAACAATGGAAGCTCTGGCGAAGTTAAAACCGGTTTTCAGAAAAGATGGATCAGTTACGGCCGGGAACTCAAGCCCGATGAACGATGGTGCTTCTGCAGTTTTACTCGTGAGCGAAGAGTTCATGAAAAAACATAACCTGACTCCAATGATGGAAGTAACAGGAGCAGCGACTCGAGGTGTACATCCGAATGTAATGGGAATCGGACCAGTGGCCGCAGTTCAAACATTATTAAAAAGATATAACAAAAAAATTACAGACTTTGATGCTATTGAATTGAACGAGGCTTTCGCCGCTCAATCACTAGGTTGTATCAAAGGACTTGAACTCGATCCTTCAAAAGTAAATCTTAACGGTGGAGCGATCGCTATTGGTCATGCACTTGGAAGTTCAGGAACAAGAATCGTAACGACTCTTGCTCACCAGATGCAGAAAAATAAAAATATTAAAGAAGGTCTGGCGACAATGTGTATCGGTGTCGGCCAGGGTATCGCAGTCAGTTTCAAAAACTGTTAGTCATAAGGGAAAACAAAATGGAAATTAAATTATTCATCAACGGACAATTCAAAGACTCATCAGAAAAAATTATCAAGACATCTTTTGACCCGTCTAACGGCGCGGAAGTGGCGAAATATCATGTCCCTTCAAATAAGGATATTGATGAAGCAGTTACAGCTGCCCACAATGCTTTTTATAATCCTGAATGGAAAAATATGTCTCAGGATGCCCGCGCAGATCTTCTTCTGAAAATCTCGGAAAAAATTAAAGAGCGATCGAAAGAAATTGTAGACATTGAAATCAGAGACTCAGGTTCTACTCTTAGAAAAGCAAAAGCTGATGTTCACAACACTGCTGCTTTTTTTAAAGTGATGAGTAAGGTTGCCCGCGAATTAAAATTAAATATTAAAGATGAATCAGCATCACGTGCTGGTTTTTCCATCAACTCACGTGAATACGCTCCCGTTGGTGTCTGTGCTCAAATCATTCCGTGGAACTTCCCTCTTGTTATGGCCGGATGGAAACTAGGTCCTGTTTTAGCAACTGGATGTACTACTGTTTTAAAGACGGCAGAAGAAACCCCGGCATCTGCAGCAATCCTTGCAGAAATTATCAGAGACAGTGGTGTACCTGCCGGCGTAGTAAACATCATTACTGGTGGAGCTGATACAGGGCGTGCTCTTTTAAATCATCCGCAAATCAGAAAAGTGGCCTTCACTGGCTCAACAATGGTCGGTAAAGAAATTTTAAAAACGGTTGCACCAAATATCATGACAGCGACTATGGAGCTTGGCGGGAAGTCAGCTAACATCGTTTTAAACGATGCTGATCTTTCCATTGCTGTTGACGGTGCCCTGTACGCATTCCTATACCACTCAGGACAAGCTTGTGACTCTGGAACAAGACTGTTAGTTCAGGAAGAAATATATCCACAGTTTATCGAGCAATTTTTAAAACGTATTAAAGAAGTAAAAGTCGCGCCTACATCGGATGCAAATGCCGGTTACGGGCCGGTAGTAAGTGAAAAACAAATGAAGACTATTTTAGGATTCATTGAAAAAACAAAATCAGAAGACGGAAAACTATTATACGGCGGTAATAGAATGACTGAAGGTGAATTCGCCAAAGGATTTTTTATTGAGCCGACTGCTTTCGAAATCACTCCTAAGCATACAATCTTCCAGGAAGAAATTTTTGGGCCGGTTGTTGGTATCACAAAATTCAAAACAATTGAAGAAGGTGTCGCTCTTGCGAACAATTCAAAATACGGTTTAGCTGGTGCAGTCTGGTCTAAAGATGCAGAGAAGGCCCACAAAGTTGCAAGCCAGCTTGAGGCCGGGACTGTATGGATCAATGAGTACCATTTATTAAATCCTGGAATGCCATTCGGTGGTTTCAAGGAATCTGGTCTTGGAAGAGAAATGGGATCAGAAGGAATTATGAGCTATCTTGAAGTTCGTCACGTCTGGGAATCAGACTGTAACGAGCGAGAAAAGAAAGTGTGGTTAGATGCTATTTTCTAGAATTCTTTTTGTTTTTCTTTTAATAATGTCGGGAGCTCAGGCTTCCGACTTAAAAAATATAATTCAGACTCGCGAGTATGGAAGTTGTGCCAGCAATAACCTTTCTTATTCGGCCATGAAATTTTACAAAATTCCGCTCAATGAAAAATACGAGAATCATGATCTCTATCTTAGAGTTCTGTTGTTCTTCAATCCCGACGGGACACTTTCAATGAGATCCACAACACAGGCACTACTAGGCTGCAGTGGCGATGCCTGCAGTTATCATCCGGTTGATGATTCATGGTTGAAAATTACCTATGAAGAAAATGGTGTGATCACAATCAAAGAGCTGGGAACAATAAAGTTCAAAAACCCTGCAGATACTAACCGTGGATTTGAACTTACCTTCGATAATAACTTTCCTTATCCTCATCTTCAGAACCATAGTTTTATTGGCGGAATGGTCGCAGTGAACTTTGATCAGAACGGAAAAAACACTATCAACATCTGCAACTAAGGATCAATAAAATGACAAAAACACCAATCGATTTATACTGCATGGGCTGGCAAGACAGAAGTGACCGCGTGAGATGGTTACTGGAAGAAATGAAAGTGCCTTATACAAATCATTTTCTAAAAAAAGCTGCCGGGGAAATGAATATTCCTGAATATAGAAAACTAAATCCTATGGGAAGAGTACCCACTATCGTTGATGGAGATATTGTCTTATCTGAGTCTGCGGCCGTTTGTATATACCTTGCTGACAAATACAGTCATGGTATTCTCGCTCCGAAAATGGAACATGAAAAACTTCGTGCTGAATACACCAAGTGGATGGTCTTTTCCGTTGGTTCACTTGAATGTGTCATTGCCAGAATGTTTACACATATGAGAACGCCTGAAGAAAGCGGCGAGACATTAAAATATGTTGCTGAACAAAGTGAAATTTTCAAACTGGCCTTAAATCCTATTCTTTCAAAGCAGGATTATATTTTATCTTCTGGTTTTTCAGCTGCAGATATCATGCTCGCAGCGGTTATTCCGGGTGCACAGCAGTTTTTAGTAGATGGTAATCCACCAATCGAAAAATACATGAAACGCCTTATGAACAGAGAAGCGGCCATTAAAGCGAAAGTATTCTAATCATGAAAAATAAAATATTCCTTTTATGTCTTTTAGCATTTTACTCTATGTCATGCAGTTCTCAGAGCGCATACAAGCTCACTGATCATTACAACGGTAAGATTTTCTACATGCCGAAGGACGATACTCAACCTAAAGGTTTTTTAGATTTAATGAAGTGGAAACTTGAAGGCAATGGAGAGGACTGGCCGGATAAAGTTGAGCCACCTGTTGTTCAGGCAATCCCCGCCCCTGCTCCGATAAATAAAATGATTGTGACTTTTGTAAACCACTCTACTTTTCTTATTCAGGTAGACGGTATAAATATTCTGACCGACCCTATCTGGTCTAAACGCGCGGGCCCTTTTAGTTTTGCCGGACCAAAACGCGTTCACGAACCAGGAATTGCTTTTGAAGCACTTCCAAAAATCGATGCAGTTATTATTTCTCATAATCACTACGATCATATGGACAGGGAAACAATCAAGTCACTGGAAGATAAATTTTCACCAAAATTTATAGTTCCTCTCGCAAACGAAGAGAAAATGAAATCATTTGGTGCAAAAAATGTCGTAGAACTTGACTGGAATGACAGCGTAAACATCTCTCCTGAAATGAAAATAACGTTGCTGCAGGCAAGACACTGGTCGGCCAGAACTCTGACAGATAAAAGAGAAGCTCTCTGGGGTAGCTACTATATCGAGACTAAAAAAGAAAAAATTTATTTTGCAGGTGATACTGCTTACGGAACTCATTTTGCTGAAATCGAAAAGAAAATGGGAGCACCTGACTTAGCACTTCTGCCTATTGGCGCTTATGAGCCGAGATGGTTTATGAAATCTGAACATATGAATCCGGAAGAAGCAGTTCTTGCTCATTTGGATTTACACGCAAAACATTCGATTGGAATGCATTTTGGAACTTTTAAATTAACGAATGAAGCAATTGATACGCCTTTAAAGGACCTGCAGATGGCAAAAGAAAAACTGCATGTCACAAACTTTACGACATTGATTCCTGGTGAGAGTTACGAACATTAATCAATGTTGTGCCCAACATTTTAACTTCGTCCCTTCGAAAAATCCCATCTCACCAGAGTAGTTGGCCACATCAAATCTCACGAATTTCCCTTTGATACGGTCACTTTTTATGACTTTTCCATTAGAATCAAAAGCGTGTCCACCCAGTGAAATTTTGATTTTATCACCAACCAGAGTTCCCTGGTCGCCTATAAAAGGAATTCTTTCGAAGTCCGGACCTTGTTTTAAACACGATGTTTTCCCGGAAGAACTTTCAGCAAAACCATAAACGCGTGTTTCACCATTTGATATTTTAAAAACTTTGATTCTGATACGAAGACCATTACAAAAGTTGATATCTGAATCATCAATGATTTTTTTAACGATTTCTTTTTCACCAAGCTCTTTTACTAATACATCATCAATACAAGTCTGGTCATCAACGACTTTATCAGATTTAAATTCTTTCGTTGATGAAAGTGAGCTTGATCCGCTGTAAGATTGAGCATCCATGATCACTTTTTTTCCACACGAAGAAACCAAAACAAGAAGAATTAAAATTGAAAACTTTTTCATTGGGATAACCGCCTTTATGAACGGTTATTATAGATAATTTCAGAGGGGCCTTGGGTGAAATTGAAATTTTTACAGAGTGAAAAAGCAAAAAAAAGGGCCCGCCATTCTGGCGAGCCCCCTATGAAAAAAGGCCTTAGCCCTAATAATCAACCTAAAAGTTTCAGTGCAGCTTGTCCTTGAGAGTTCGCTTGAGCTAAAACCGAAGTACCAGCTTGAGTTAAGATGTTCATCTTAGTGTTCTTAGCTGATTCTGCAGCAAAATCTGTATCTCTGATACGAGAGTTAGCAGCAGATAAGTTTTCAGACGAAGACTGAAGGTTATTTACAGTAGAAGTTAGACGGTTCTGAACCGCTCCAAGTTCTGCTCTTTGCCCCGATACGTTTTGAATCGCCATATCGATTTTTGCAAGTGAAGTCTGAGAAGACTCTTTTGAAGAAACTGATAATTCAGCAACTCCCAAAGCGTCAATACCAGAGTTTTGTTTCTTAGCATCGTACTTAATTCTATCCTGGAAATCGTCGTTGTTGATACCAACCTGGAAATCGAATTTATCACCAGATCCGTTAAGTAGTTTTTTACCGTTGAACTCAGTAACCTGAGAGATTCTTTCCATCTCTTGCTTTAGGTTTTGATATTCAAGGTCAGTATACTTTCTTTCTGTATCACCTACAGTATCAGAAGCAGACTGAACAGCTAGTTCACGAAGACGTACTAAAATGTTTGATGTTTCATTCAAGCCACCTTCTGCGGTTTGAATCATCGAGATACCATCATTAGCGTTTCGTTCCGCCTGATTTACACCTCTGATTTGTGCTTTTAATTTTTCTGAGATCGCTAAACCAGCAGCATCATCTGCAGACTTAACAATTCTTGACCCTGAAGAAAGCTTACCTAATGTAGATGCTTGTTCAGCGTTGTTGGCGCCCAAAGTTCTTTGAGCAGCGAGTGAAGTAACGTTCGTGTTAATACGTAAACCCATGAGATCCTCCGTGTAATTTCGGTTTTCCCTCCTTGGTTTTGATGGGCCTTTTTAGGGGCGAACCATCAACGAACATTCTGTTCAACTGAATTTGGTATTCAAGCTTCGTCACCATGACTCAGCCCTTTGATTGATGAACATATCGTCGCGATTTACCCAAGCTTTAATCTTTTTTTCTATTTTCTTCGTTTTTTCACTGGAGCAGTTTGGTTGGGTATGCCTAGCTCTTAATATACATAAAAAAATCAAATTTTACTTATCTCTTATAGGGAAATGGACGAAAAGATCACTGTATGGAAAACAAGAAACAGCTCATAATTATTCCTCCTATGTCAGAAGCAGTGAAGAAACTTCATGAAGTTCTTGAAGGTATTGCTGCCGATGAAAATATGGAGATCACTCTCATTGACGATCTCAAGGAGCTTTCACAGTTCCTGGGCACTACAGGCCAGTGTTTAATTCTTGTATCCAATGCAAAAAAATGTGCGACCTTTCTGCAGGAAAACAGAATTTACCTTCTAAAGAACCACTGTAAAACAATTCTTTTTACACCTAAGGAAATTCCTACAAAGACCCTGGTGAAATTCACCAAGATTGGACTAACAGAAAGTATTCTAGAGAGCTCCCCTCCTAAAACATTTTTATACAAAGTAAAACTTTTACTTCGTTCGATTAAAACGGCGAAGGTTGTAGACGATACAGATAAAACTGTTAAGTCACTCGACAACATGAAAGGCACTGTTGAAGGTGACCTGGAAGTAAAAGAAAAAGCAGTTGCTGAAGAAAATGTTATTGATATGGAACGCCCGGATAAAAAGAATCACGTTGAAGGCGAAACTATTGATTATGGAAATCCTCTCAAGGGGAAAGTAAAACCCGGTGAAGAAAGCCTGGACACTCACTGGAAATCTGACCGTAAAAAATCTGATGTCATCATGGAAGATGCAGAAGATGATCTTTCAACTGACTCCACTCCTGATGCTATTGACATGTATATGCGCGGGACAAATAAAAAATCGGCAACTCTAGAACCTGAAGAAGACGACTTCGATAAAAAAATGGCAGAGCTATTAGCTGCTGAAGAAGAAAATAAAAAGAAAAGTAATTTTGCTGACGTCATTGACGAAGGCACGATGAAACAAAAGCGCATGAAGGCAGAAGAAGAATACGTTCCTGAAGAAGAAAAAATTGAACTGGTCGAACTCGATCTGATCGCTGCCTCAATTAAAAAAGAAAAAAAGTATCAACCTGAAGAAGAAGATGATTTTGATAGAAAAATGGCAGAACTTCTTGCTGCAGAGGCAGAGGCGAAGAAGAAAAACGAAGGCTTCGTAGAAGACCTTGGTGGCCATATGAAAGGAAAACTTTCAGCAGCGCTGTCTGAGGAAGAGGAAGAAGAAAAAGAGAAAGCTCCGAAGTATGACAATTCTGAACTGGAAGAAGTAAAACCAGAGCTGGTTGAGCTTGACTTGATTGCAGGTGCAAAGAAAAAAGATAAAAAAGATATTACAGGGCCGGATGAAGAAGGAAAAATTCACGATGGTGTTGTAGACCAGATCGAAGGCAATATGATTGGCGATGAAGGAACGGTTGAAAAAATCCGTACCCGCATGGAAGGCCGCTCAACTTACGATGAAAATGCAGTTGAGGAAGATAATAATGAAGACCCGCGCGGCCTAAAGAAAAAACCTCTGGAAGAGGAAGAAAATGCACGTGACCACGACTCTCTCGATATAACTCCTGCTGAGAGCGAAGCAAAAAAACGTGAGGCCTTAAGAACAGATGCGGAAGAAATAGAGTACCGTGAAAAAGGTGTTGAGCTTGACCTAAGTCCTGCGGATAAAAAACCACTTGAAAAGCAGGAACAGGAAGAAACTTCTTCCCGAGAAAGAATGAAAATGGATACGATTGAGGAAGTGGAACGCGAGAGAAAAGCACTCGAGAAAACTTCTGAAGCTGAAAAGAATGGACGCGGGTTTGAGAAAGGAAGCGAGATCGCAAAAAAAGACGGCAACCAGACTCATAATTCTACTGTAGATAAGATTGATACTTATTATCGTGGTGGAGAAGCTTCTAAGAAAAAAGATCATGACTGGGGTAACTTAGTAGATAAAAAAGACTCACTCGAACTTCTTCCCGGTAAGGGGAAAAGAAATGATGGTTCAGGCCCGGCAGCAGCTAAAGCAGACCTGGGTGAACAGACTATCGATTATAGAAAGATGAAAGAAGAATTCGACATGATGGCCGGCGGAACTTCGGCAGAAATCGCGGCACGCATAGCTGCGGGTGAAACAAATCTTAAAAATGATGAAGATGCAGGCTCATTTAAAGTTGTCGAGATCGATCCGAAAAGTCTGGATTTTTCAATCAACATAATTAACTGCATTTATCAAAAAGATATGAAGTCCAAGCAGATATTTGCAATGCTTGCTGACGAGCTGGTGAATAACTATCACTGCTACCCTGTATTCTATACATATAAATTAAGCGATAATAAATTTACTGAGGCCTTTAACTCTTTCGTAGAAATTAAAGACGAAAGAATTTCACAGGAAAAAAAGGATTTCTGGAATGAGTTTAAAAAGGACACTGCTCTTTTTGAAAACTTTCAGGAAAAGTCCATGACGACCTGGCGATGCCCGGAAATCGTGAACAATAATGAAGTGTGGGAAGACGTTGAGCTTCCAAGCTGGGCCGAGAATGAATTGAAGTCAAAGAAAGTGGAGTTAATCTTTCCCTACTTCGACGGTATTGACCGCATGGGACTTGCTGTAGTGCTACTTCCCGACGGACTCGACCCGAAAAATGCCAATGGTCTTCTGACTGTACTGGAAATGGCGAGATCGCTTTTCCTTGATACAATTCAGCGCTACCAGGTTCAGCCAATACGAGAAGATAGAAAAGAAATCGCCTCGGAAGCAACACTTGTTGAAGAAAAGAAAAATGTGTTGAGTTTTTTCGGCGGACTTTTTGGCAAGAAGAAGGCAGGATAAAAGATGAAAACAGAATATGATTATTTCGTGATTGATATTGAACATCTTAAAGGGAAAAAAACTTTTCCTTTCCAGCTTTTTATTTTCAATCCATCACATAAAAAATTCTCGATGTTTTTAAACGGGAACCGTCCTCTGACAAAAGAGCATGAAAGTTTTCTGAATTATATTCTTGAACGTGGTGGAAAACTGGCCATACTTAAAAACCAGAGAAAAACTTTTCTTGTAGCTCAGGAAACAACAGCAGCAGAAATCCCTTCGTTAAAAGAACGTGAATTACACCCGCTGGAAAAAGAAAGACTGATGAACATCAAACTCAAAGAAATGCACGATGAAAAGACCGGAGCTTTTTCACTGCAGTCTGAATTTGAACTTGCATGCCAGACAGATAATTTTGAAAAAGTAATCGAAAACGCCCGCGTAGAAATTCTCACATTCAGCGTGACAATATCTCCTACTGTTTCTCTTGCGCTTCACCTGGCGAAAACTCACCTTGATAAAGACAATTACCTGAATCGTATTGTTGCTGTCTCTTACCTTCTTGCAAAGAACTGCAATATCGTTGATCAGGATGCTTTATCAGATATTATCTGCGGATCTTACTTTGGCCATATCGGCTTAACACAAACACCGCTGACCATTGCAAGAACTCCGTATAACCAGCTTCCTGAAAAGGAAAAATCTCTTTTTCAAAAGCATACTATTTTAGGCCACCATCTTATTAAAAAAAGTCAAATAAATTTAAGTGAGAGATGCAAGAAAATCATTCTTGAACACCATGAAAGAGCTGGTGGTAACGGTTATCCCGCTATGAAGTACGGAGAACAAATCGAAATACTTTCACAAGTTGTTGGTGCAGTATCTCATTTGTTTGAATACTCATCTGGAAAAATTACCGGTGGAAAACAATCAATGAAGTCGATTATTATAGCGATGAAAGCAAAATCTTATTTGCCGGGTCTCGAATATGATTTTGGAGAAAAGGTTTTTCAGTCTATAATTACATTAATAAATACCGATAAAATTGAAACCAAAGAAAAAGAAAATATAAATACTGAAGCCAAAAAAGCTGCGTAAGTTTTATTTGAGGAGACCCTAAGATGGCACTAAAAGCGGATATTAAAATCCTGGTTGTTGATGATATGTCGACGATGAGAAAGATCATTAAAAACATGCTCGGACAAATTGGTTTTACCAATATCACTGAAGCAGATGATGGTGCTACAGCATGGCCGATGATTGAAAATGGAATTAAAGAAGGTGCTCCGTATGAGTTCATCGTTAGCGACTGGAACATGCCTCAACTATCAGGTCTTGATCTGTTGAAAAAAGTAAGAGCTACACCGGGTTTAGAAAAACTTCCCTTCCTGATGATTACAGCTGAAGCTGAACAAGGAAACGTTGTGATCGCGGTTAAGGCCGGCGTGAGCAATTTTATTGTTAAGCCATTCTCTGCTGCTGTCTTAAAAGAAAAAATAGATAAAATTTTTAAATAATCTAAAAATAAGTAGATCAAAATATGTCGATGCTTAATGATCCTTCAATGAAGGAAATTATTATAGATTTTTGTGCTGAAGCAGATATGTTATTTGATGAGCTTCAGGATTCGCTGGAAATCCTGGAAGAAAGTCCATCGAATACAAAAGAACTTGAAAAATTCGGACAGGTCATTGACCGTATTATGGGTGCTGCAAAATCAATTGGTGCCTCTGAAATAGCAACTTTCTGCGAACTGGGAAAAGTGATTGGATACAAATCATCACAGATCAAAGATATCCCTCTCATTGAAGTAGTTGTTGCAATTCTATTCGACTCTCTCGATCTGCTTCGTAAAATGGTAACGGCCATACGCCTTGGTACTGACAGCGGAATGAAAAATTTAAATACGAAAGCTTTCGTTACCCGTTTAAACTGGTTATCAGACAAGTTTAAAACTATCGACCGTGCTTCCGTTGCAATTGGTGATGAAACTCTTACTCAGAATTCTATTGATGATTTAATGAAAAGTTTAGGACTTTAACTGGAGACTTTATGACAGGCGACCCCAGCAACTTTATCGATTTTTCACGCCCCTTTGTAGATGCATGTAAAAATATTTTTACTACAATGGTAGGCTCTCCTATAGAAGCACAAAAGCCACAGATAAAAAGTGACAGTAATTCCCGCGGCGACATTACTGCAGTTATTGGTCTCTCAGGTGAACTTGATAAAGGTGGAGTAAAAACTCCTTACAGGGCCATGCTGGTAGTCGCTTTTCCCTATGATACATATTTCAAGGTTGCGAGTGCAATGCTCTCGGAAACTTATACAACTTACCACCCTGACATTCACGATCTGGGCGGAGAAATTGTTAACATGATTATGGGAAATGCGAAAAGAGATTTAAAAACTCTGGGCTACACTTCGAATATGGCGATTCCCTCATTGATTGAAGGAAAAAACCACTCAATCAAATATCCGACAGGAACAACTGTTGTGCTGATTCCATTTACATCGCAGTTCGGTCCGCTTTATATGGAACTATGTTACTCAATCAATGAATAATTAAAATCTAAACTCTTTGAATGGAAGATCGCTCTTGCCTCTCCATTCATTGAGACTGATATCTAAATGATCAAATTTATCGACCGTCTTACCTTCCGCCGGAATTATTTTTTCTTTTACGTCTACTCGTGCAAACGTTAATCTTGCACCATAAAAATTCTTCCCGAAATCCAGGTTATACATTTTAGTCCACGTCCCGGTATTGATAAAGATTGAGCCGTCATCGTATTCGCGAAAAATCGGGTCATGAGTATGTCCCACAATCAGAGCATGAACATTTTCATTAGTGGTAACGTACTCTTCAGTCAGCACTTCATAGTTCTGGAATAAGACAATTTCAGTTTTCACGTGATTCAAGACTTCAAGAATTCCTTTATTCTGCTTAAAGATCATCATAAATCGAACCATCATGAAGTACCAGAAGTTCGCAAAAGCAAAACGAAGTGTATAAAGTGAATCATAGATAATCCCGTTGATCATAAATTTATTTATGGGACGAACGGCATTGATGTAGTCCCTTCCTTCCTTGAATTTATTGATAACTCTCGTGACGTAGTACGATCCCCACGGCGGAATAAAATATTTTTTCCCTTCGACATCAGTTGCTATCGAAGTCACAGGGTCAAAATGGTGGGCCAGTTCATACTCATGCCCGTGTTTTAGCACTACACCTTCTTCGGGAATATAAACGTCTTCAGTGTTTAGTAAAATTTTAAATTTATATCTATCTTCTTCCGGGAAAAGTTCAATAATGTATTGCCTTAGCGATTCAAAAATTAATTCAGCATCGTGGTTCCCGATAATATAAACCAGACGATTGTTTGGAAACGTTAGAAAATTTTTAAGAGCTTCGATGACTCCAAGGTGAGCATCGATAATCATTTTCAACTTATCCAGAGAAGCATCTTCGCTCCAGTATTCATCATCAAAATAAGGAACAAAAGGGACTGCAAGTAAGTCAAAAAAATCACCATTGATAATCAGTTCAACTTCACGTTCCTGGTAGTGCATGCTTCCGTGATATTCGATAAACTCAATGAGTTCTTTATCATAATGAAAATCTTCAAGAAAATTTTTTCTCTTGTTAACCATCATTCCCGCACTTAAGTGCAGGTCAGAAATAACCAGGATGGTTTTTTTAATTTTATTTTCTTGGAGGAATTTCATATATTTTATTTCCAACGATAAGTTCTACTTCCTGAAATGCAGGAGACATCGGGATGAAATGAAGCACATCACCTTTTTTTAATTTTACATTAGTCTTCTGGTATTTTTCCGGATCAACAGAAATATAGTTTCCACTCACTTGTTTATTCACAACCAGTTTGCCGATCAGTCTCACTAAAGTTTTATTTTCAACTACCACTTCCATAACCGGTTTAAATTTTTCCGGCGACACAACTTTAAAACGGTCATCGTATGCACTGACTAAAAAGCCATCCAGAGACTCGATGGCGAGAACTTTAGTCGACACCTGAAATAGCATCAGTGAGATAACAAGCAGCTTTAACATTTAAACCTCTTACCAATATAATAACCTCTATTTGTGATGTTCGTTAGCAGGGAAAAAGATTACCTGACTACAGTGCGCGGCCATTGATAATTTTTTAAAACAAACAGCAATCTGACCGATAAGTTCTGCATGTTAGACTTCTTGAAAAAAAACAGACTACCAACAGACTTTAAATCAAAAAAAGAGCGCTTTTTAAGCTCTTTCCTTTCTGATGGTAACCACAGATGGATCAATGAAGACCGCCTGATTAAACGCGGAATCATCATGCTCATCGACTCCCTGGAAGAAAAGCATATCGACTTTTTTTTAAAGCACCCGACTTATCTTATTCCCTGTCAGGCCCATTTAAGCTGCGCCATCGGCAGAACACAGAACCACCACCTGATTCTGGTTTTCCCGGAACTAAAGCAGATCCTGAGATCGGCAAGCTCGGTTCATGGCATTGCAATCCTCGCCCATGAATTAGGCCATATCTTTTACCAGCACACTGAAAATAAAATTGATACTCTTCAGGCACAGATTGAAGCGGACGATTTTGCATTTCAACTGGGTTTCGGTGAAGAACTTCAGGAAATTTTACTCGATCACGTTGAGAGTACAGATTGTCGCGTGAGAATTTCGAAGCTGACTTCGAAACTCATCACACAAAAACATAATCAATAAAATATTATAAAAGAATTCTAAGATCCGTAACGGTTTTAATCTCGTCACGTATTTTGGCAGCGTCTTCAAATCGCAGGTCACGTGAAGCTTCTTTCATAAGTTTTTTCAACTCTTCAATTCGCTTATCAAGTGCTTCTGGATTTAAATTTTCCATTTCAACTTTTTTCTTCGGACCTTTCACGCCTTTGGTTCCACGAAGAGTTTCAATAACACCACCGGAAACAGATTTTTTAATCGTCGTTGGAGTGATGCCGTTCAACGTATTATGCTCTTCCTGAATTTTTCTTCTTCTTGCCGTTTCACTGATAGCAAGGGCCATACTTTTTGTCGTTTTATACGCGTACAAAATAACTCTACCTTCGGAGTTTCTGGCAGCTCGACCAATCGTTTGAATGAGTGATCTCTCAGATCTTAAAAAACCTTCTTTATCTGCAACGAGAATTCCCACGAGTGAAACTTCGGGAATATCCAGCCCCTCTCTTAAAAGGTTGATTCCGACCAGAACATCAAACTCACCGAGACGAAGGTCGCGGATAATTTCCATGCGTTCAAGTGTATCAATATCAGAGTGCAGGTATCGAACCTTGATCCCACTGCTGGCATAAAATTTTGTTAACTCTTCAGCTAATTTTTTAGTAAGTGTTGTAACGAGAACACGGCTGCCTTTTTTAATCGTCTTACGAGCTTCCTGGAGTAAATCATCAACCTGAGTTTCCGCAGAACGAACTTCAATCACAGGATCTAATAATCCCGTTGGACGAATAATCTGTTCAACGTATTCACCGTTAGTTTTTTCCAACTCGTAAGCTGCAGGAGTTGCCGAAACGTACATCACAATATCCTGTCTCGCTTCAAATTCATCAAATTTAAGCGGACGGTTATCAAGTGCCGATGGAAGCCGGAATCCATAGTTCACTAAATTTTCTTTTCTCGCCCGGTCTCCACGGTACATACCACCAACCTGAGAAACAGAAATGTGAGACTCATCGATAATCATCAAAAAGTCTTTCTCAAAATAATCGATCAGTGTTGGAGGTGGATCCCCTGCTTTCGCTCCGGTTAAGTGGCGCGAGTAGTTTTCAATCCCCGAACAGTATCCAAGCTCTTCCATCATCTCGATGTCGTAAAGGGTTCTCTGCTCAATTCTCTGTCTCTCTAACAATTTTTCTGTCGTTTGAAATTCAACAATGCGTTCACGAAGTTCAACTTTAATATTCGCCAATGCGTTTTTTAATTTTCCCGCACTCACAACATAATGTGACTTTGGAAAAATCGAAACTCCACGAAGTGACTGGACCACTTTTCCGCGAAGCGGGTCGACCATGGCAATCGTTTCCACTTCATCACCAAAAAATTCTATACGGACGACATTGCTTTCTTCGTTTGAAGGAAAAACTTCGACGATGTCTCCGCGGACTCTGAAACATCCACGCGAAAAATCGATATCATTTCTTTCGTATTGAATGGCAACAAGTGTTCTTAAAAATTCATCCCTGTCTAAAATTTCTCCGACAGAAACCATCGCTTTCATTCCACCATACTCTTCTTTTGAACCGATACCGTAGATGCAGGAAACAGAGGCCACAACGATCACGTCATCGCGCTCGATTAAACTTCTCGTGGCCGAGTGGCGAAGTTTTTCAATTTCTTCGTTAACAGCAGAGTCTTTTTCGATAAAAGTATCAGAACCGGCGACGTAAGCTTCCGGCTGGTAGTAATCGTAGTATGAAACGAAATATTCGACAGCGTTGTGCGGAAAAAATTCCTTGAATTCTGCGTACAACTGAGCGGCGAGGGTTTTATTGTGAGCTAGGATCAGTGTTTTCTTTCCCAAGGCCTGAATGACATTGGCCATTGTGAAAGTTTTCCCGGAACCCGTAACACCTAAGAGGGTTTGTTTAGTTTTTCCCGCTTCAAAACCTTCGATTAATTCTTTAATCGCCTTTGGCTGGTCGCCGGCAGGTAGAAATGGCAGGACGAGATCAAAAACAGACTTCTTCCCTTCACTATTTTTATTATTTGCTTTCTTCATTGATGTTTTAGTTAATATAATAGGCTCCATGAAAAATATACTACCAAGTCCCCTGCAATACAAAAACAATCAGCTTTGTTTCGACGGTAAAACTTTAGAATCCATTGCTGCTAAAAAACGCACACCTTTTTACCTGTACAGTAAAAAAATACTGCGCCATTACTATGAATATTTTAGCAAGAGCGCTGCCAAAAATGAGATAGTTTCTCCTTTGGTTTGTTACGCACTGAAAGCTAATTCCAATAAAGAAGTTCTATCGACTTTAAAGACCTTGGGAAGCGGCGCTGACGTGGTTTCTGTCGGTGAATTAAAGAAAGCGCTTAGTGCTGGAATCGATCCGCAAAAAATCGTTTTTTCAGGTGTAGCAAAGACAGAAGAAGAAATCCGTTTTGCCCTGAGATGTGGCAAAAAAGGAATCTACTCATTCAACGTCGAATCGATTGAAGAGCTGGAACTCATCAATCAAATCGCCAGAAAAGAAAAACGACAGGCACGTGTCGCATTCAGGTTAAACCCGAGAGTAGCAGCTAAAACTCACAAACATATTTCAACAGGAAATAAAACCCACAAGTTCGGTCTTTTGAAAGAAGATATCCATGAAGCAGTCGCTGCAAAACATTTGTGGACCAATACAACTTTAGTTGGACTAAGTATTCATATTGGTAGTCAGCTGACAGAAATGAAAGCGACAGTAAAAGCAATTGAAGAACTATCAAAACTTGCTCTGTCTCTTGAAACTCCTCTGGAGTTTTTAGATGTAGGTGGTGGTTTAGGAATCGATTACACTGCCGAAGAAAAATTAAAACTGGCAAGCATTGATCAGTATATGGCCACAGTTTCACAGGCCCTAGAAAAATATTATTATTCCAAAACAGACCACTGCCCCCGCGTAGTGTTTGAGCCGGGTAGAATTATCGTTGGAAAAATGGGAGTGCTGGTCTCTCGTGTTGTCCGCACGAAAACTTCTGACAACAATCACTTCACAATTATCGATGCCGGTATGAATGACCTCATTCGCCCTGCTCTTTACGAAGCTTACCACGAAGTCCTTCCATCAAAATCATCAAAGAAAATGATCACGACAGATATCGTGGGCCCTATTTGCGAAACTTCAGACTGCTTTGGAACAAAAAGAAAATTGCCAAAACTAACTGCTGGAGAAATCGTTGTCATTGATAATGCCGGAGCTTATGGACAGACAATGGCCTCGAATTACAATGAACGTGAAATCGCAAAAGAGTATTTCGTTTAATGAAAAAAGAAGACGCTGCTAAAATTGTTTTCATAATACTCGCAATTCTTTGTTTATCTCCCTATGGAAACTCTGCTCTCGCATTATTATGCGGAGTCGTTCTGGCAAGTACTCTCGGAAATCCTTTCAAGGCCTTTACTAAAGAGCACACTTCCACTCTTCTGCAAATATCAGTAGTCGGTCTCGGTGCCGGAATGAATTTAAAAGTTGTCGGCATTGTTGGTATGCACGGAATCGGTTACACCATGGCCGGAATTTGTTTTGCGGCCCTGATTGGATTTTCGTTAACTAAAATTTTAAAAACTCCTAATACATTATCAACTCTCATCACAGTAGGAACTGCCATCTGCGGTGGAAGTGCGATCGCTGCAACCGGACCGATTCTAAAAGCGGACAGCGAAGAAATGTCTGTCTCTCTTGGAGTTGTTTTTATTTTAAACGCTATCGCTCTATTTATTTTCCCACCAATCGGCCATGCTTTAGCTCTTACTGAACACCAGTTCGGTCTTTGGAGTGCTCTTGCTATTCACGACACAAGTTCAGTTGTCGGAGCGGCCATGCAGTATGGAAAAGAGGCCCTGGAGCTTGCGACGACTGTTAAACTCGCACGTGCTTTATGGATCATCCCGGTCAGTCTTCTCTTCGCTTTTTTCATGAAATCAAAAAGCAAAATCAAAGTGCCCTATTTTATTTTCGGATTCATTCTTATGGCCGCGGTCATGACCTGGGTTCCGGAATTACATTCCACAGGCATCGTCATTTCAACAATCGCTAAAAAACTTCTGGTTCTGACGTTATTTTTTATCGGAAGTAATCTCAATATGGATTCACTGAAAAAAGTTGGCGTGCGCCCGCTCTTACTGGGTTTTATGTTATGGATTATCGTAGGAAGTACGACTCTACTGGCGATTACTCAAAACTGGATTAACTAAATTATTTATCTTATTTAATTTTACAGCTCTTCACATGCTCGGAAATTTTTTCAGGTGTACTCTCGAATAAAAACGCTACGTACTCACGTCCTGCCACTTTTGGAATACTCCACGTATAACTCGGGTACTTTTTGATGTACTCATTCTTTTTTGCAAACGGAAGATTCGACCACTCTTTCTCAGACCACTTTTCAAAGTCAGGACAAGCAACCTGATAAGCATGAATTCTTTCATGATTGATGGTAAGTTTCATTTCATTCATCACACTATCAAGTGTCGGGTTTGGCGTTTGAATCGATGCATAAGGATTTAAACCGATCAATGCCACTGCACCTTTTAATGACACTTCTAAGTTCGCCACACTTACTTCAGATTCTTTTTCCACACGTGCTTTACACTTTTTGCCTTCAGGTTTTGTGTTTACCCAAGTCTGATAAGTTTTTAAATCTTCATTTAAAATTGAAAATCCTGAAGCACTCATTGTCAGTTGATCAGGCCCTACTTCTGCAGAATTGATCCAGTTTCTATAGACGAAATAACAATAGGCGATTCCCGAAAGATAGTTAGGATCATTGAACATAAAAAACTGGATTTTATCATCAAGTGGCGAAGATGGAGCATTCACATCTGAAGGTTTAATTCCTGCGATGTCTTTATTTTTCTCGCCGGTAAAAAATTTCTGATGAATCGTTTCACATAGAGGCAAGCTTGCCGGTTGATTTTGAAGAGTCGCTTTACATAAGCTGGCAAAGTCTGAAGCAGGCTCGGCCGGTGTCGCGGGAGCGGCCTGGGCAATATTTAAAAAGGCGAAAAGAAGAATGAAAATTTTCATAGTTTATCCTTAAACTGTTTTTATAAATTGCTCATTCGGAAAACGCATACGCGGGCCATACACTCCGCCCTCTGCTCTTTTTCCTGCACCAATGACCATAACGATTTCCGCGCAACCTTTGAGACCGATTGCTTTTTTCGCTCTCCAAGAATCAAATCCTTCCATCGGACAGGTATCGTAACCGTACGAGCGAAAGGCCAGCATTAAATTCTCACATGCAAGAGCACACGATTTAACGGCCCAGACATTGATTCCAAAACTAGAGATAGGATCCCTAGGTACAACTTTAAATATACCCACGACAGTATTCAAGATCCATTTAAGCGGCGTCAGAATATTAAACCATCCAACTGTATAAACAAATGGCACAAGCTTGCCATAGTAGTCCTGAACAACTTTAGGAGGATCTACTGGAAGTTTTTTAAATTCAGCCAGCATCCTTTTGCTGTTTTTTCTCCACGTATCTCTGCGGGCCACGCAAACAATCAGTTCAGAGGCAGAGGCCGCTGCTCCCTGTGAAAAACACGCCTCAACGAGTTTTGCTCTCGCATCTGTTGATGTCACACGATAAAATTCCCAGGTCTGTAAATTGGAAGAATTCGGTGCAAGTAGCGCCGTATCCAGGCAGTCATTAACAATATGATCCGGAATTTTTTCAGCAGTAAATTTTCTTACTGATCTTCTGGCGTGGACTAATTTTTTAAACTCTTCGGGATTCTGATAATCGCGTCCTTCATTCTGGAAAACTTCATTACCTGAAAATTTTCCATCCATTTCTGTGAAGACATTTTTTTTATCGCTCATAAAACTTTTTCCATATTCAGATTGGTGATTTCATAACCAAGTTTCGTATAAAGATTTCTTGCGACAGTATTGTGACCAAAAACATGAAGACCAATATGGCGAAGACCAAGCTTTTTCACTTCATCTTCTAAAAGTGTCATCGCCTGTTTCCCGTATCCTTTTCCTTTCGCTGATTCATTCAACACGATATCAAAAATAAAAGCTTTACGGTTATCAGCAGCGCCTCTCACGCCGAACCATAAAGTTCCAACCCACTCGCCGGACGCTTTTATCGACATCACATACTGATCCACAGACTTAAGTCCGTCAGGCAAATGTCTCCCGAAGTCGTCGTCAGATTTTTTCTGCGCTTCTTCGAGAGTCATTCCATTTTTATGATTTTCATCTCTGTAATTTTTTTTGCTCTGATCGAGCCAGATCGCGAATTCACTCTCAACCATAGGAGTAATGATTACATCACTCACTATTTAAAACTCCACGTATAAGTCCCGTCTGGATTGTCTTTTACGACAACACCAAGTTCAGTAAGACGGTTTCTGATTTCATCAGACTTCGCCCAGTTTTTTGTATCACGTGCTGTTTTTCTCTCAGCTAAAAGAGTTTCAATTTCAGCATCACCTGTATCGCTTGTTCCCGATAAATGTTTGCGGGCAATATTCAGCTGGCTTAAAATTTCTTCCGGATAATCATGAACCATCCCCGTAGCGTCTTTCATGAAATTTACAATTTCAATCACTGCAGAAACATATTGTGCATCCACACCGTTTTTAGAAAGGCGGTTGTAATCTTTAATCACTCCGAAGAAAATTCCCATCGCTCCCGGAACGTTGAAGTCATTGGCCATTTCATGTCTGATATCAACCAGCGCTTTCTGAACTTTTAAAAGCTCTCCGGCATCAGCTGCACCGGACTTTTGCTCTCCAAATAAATGAATCACGAATTCATGAATACGTTCAAGCTCGCCGATTGCTTTTGAAATTGAGTCTTCAGTCCAGTCCAGTTTTGATCTGTAGTGAACAGCTAAAACAACGTGTCTTAAAATTGCACCGGAAAAAGTCTCGGTGAATTTCCTGATGGTAATAACGTTACCCAGCGACTTCGACATTTTTTCGCTTCCGAAATTGACGAATTCGTTGTGGCACCAGTTATTACAAAACGGGCAGCCATTCGCTGCTTCGGATTGTGCAATTTCATTTTCATGATGCGGGAACATTAAATCCACTCCACCATGGTGAAGATCGATCGTATTACCTAAATGTTTTTTTGCCATGGCGGAACATTCGATGTGCCATCCCGGTCGCCCTTTCCCCCATGGAGAATCCCAACTCCAGCCTTCTTCTGGTTTAGCTGGTTTCCATAACACGAAATCCGACGGATTTTTTTTCTGCGCATCAGTTTCAACACGGATTCCGTGCTGAAGTGAATCGAGTTTAATTTTCGAAAGTTTTCCATAATCCGCAAACTTTGGAACGTTATAAAGAACTTCTTCCGATCCGTCTTTTTTAGGAACAGTGTAGGCATAACCTTTATTAATTAAATCCTGAATCATCTGGATAATTTCCGGCATGCTTTCACTGACTGTAGGAGTAGCACTTGCTGGAAGCATTCCCAGGCATTCGTAGTCCTGTAAACACTCTCTGATGAATTCATCAGCGTGCTGCTTGGGATGAATCCCGCGCTTTCTCGCCGTCTCTAAAATTTTATCGTCAACATCAGTAAAATTTCTGACGAACTTAACGTTGTATCCAAAAGCTTTAAGTGTTCTATGAAAAAGATCGGCCACAACAGCAGCGCGTGCGTTTCCTACGTGAAGGAAGTCATAAGTTGTAGGTCCACAACTGTAGAATCTAATGAGGTTTGAATCGATTGGTTTGAATTCTTCTTTAGAGCGAGTGAGGTTGTTGAAGACAGAGATTTTTTCCATGACATTCCCAATATGCTATTCGTTAGTTCTTTTCGGTTTACCCTAAAAGTCTAACATAATAGCCTACTGGAAATAAGAGTTAATTTTTTCGTTAATTGCATTTTTATCGATCTGGTTAGTTAAAGAAAACTCCTGAGCTAATAGCTCACGGCACTGATCCAGCATTTTCTTTTCACCAAATGATAAGCTTTTCTTTTCCTTTAAAAGGAACAACTGGCGCAGTACTTCAGCGATTTCAACAACAGATCCTGTTTTGATTTTCGCAGAGTATTCTCTGTATCTACGGTTCCATGTCGAGTTATCGACCTTAATATCGTGGTCAGTTAAAAGAGTGTAAACCTGGCTCACTTCCGCATCACCTACAAGGCCTCTGATGCCAGTTTCACTGTCAGTAGGAACCATAACGGTCATGCCGTTAGCTAAAATTTTGATGATGTAGAAAGTTTTGGTTTGAGCGCCCATTTCTCTTTCTTCAATATCACAAATCTGACCGACACCGTGACCGGGGCAGACTGCATAATCTCCAATTGAAAACATTTAGACCTCCATTTATATCTAAGCCGACTATAACGTATTGCGGCTCATGCCACAATGAACCCTGTAATATCTACATAACTGGCTTTTATTAAAGCGTTTTTGGGGTAAGAACCGTCAAAAAACACCGCCCTTTACGGAGATATCCTCTATGAAAGCTTCAATTCTGGCCTTTATAATGGTTTTTCTGGTTGCGTGTAATCAAGAGGCTACATCGGCGAAGATAAACACTCTGGTCGACAATCAGATTACGATCAGCTCGAACAGAAAGAAGACCCGAATAAGATTTTTGAAGTGGTTAAATCTAAAAAACACCTTCAACTTCCACTACTATTCTATCACATTTTAAAGACGATGAGTTGTATCCGAACAAAAATTTTTACATTTTTATCGGTCTCGGCGGCGGAAACGCAGATACAAACGCTACAATTCAAAAAACCGATTGGGACGCTATATATTACATCATGAAACTATGTAGCTGGATCTAAATACCGCGTGATGATTAACGTGAATGCCACAGCAGAACACTTAAGAATAGCAAGTGAGGACGATAATACTGCAGTAATTTTGTGGAGTGGTCACGGTAACGCTGAAGGCTTCTTTTTAGTCTCAGATGCATGGTCGATTGAAGATGGGAAAGTTTTATCGACTCCTGTTCAAGGCGTGACGTGTACAGCGAACGGCCAGCAATACTCACTGATGAATGCTGAAGCGAGAACGAAATATACTGGATACAATTACGCCTCACTTAGTGATTGTAAGGCCCAGTTAAAGGCAATTGAGGGTGGAGCTTGTAAAGAGTTTACAACTGTTGATGAGTGTCTCTAGCGCAGTAGTTCGCCGAAGTTTCCGACTAAACGCTCTTTGGCCTCTTTTATCGTTAGCCAGAAGAAGTCAAAGAGCAGTCCATTGTCTTCGCCGTCACTTACTACAACGTGAGTCCACGTTTCAGGAAGACCATCAGAATCCATTTCAAAATAATGCCTGTGATTAATTTCTGGTTTATCTTGGCGGTGGTATTCAGTCTGGCCGATTTTTTTTAGATATTTTACATCAACAACAAGACCTGACTCTTCTAAAATTTCTCTCACAAGTGATGGTGCGAATTCTTCACCTGTTTCAAGAGTTCCACCAACGACCTGCACTCCTGCTTCCGGAAAAGTCTGATGAGTGAAAACTAAAATTTCAGTTTTATTTTTTCGATAGATGTAGGAGATGACTTTTGTTTTTTCTGTTTTCATTTTTTTCCCAAAAAAAAAGGCCCGCTGTAAAAGCGGGCCTTAATTAATTTTTAAAATTAAAAATTAGAAACGTGCTTTAACTTCGTTTTTGTCGAAGAAGTAGTTGATCTCGCGATCAGCTGCTGCTTGAGAGTCAGATCCGTGAACAGCGTTAGCTTCAATCGATTTAGCGTATAGCTTTCTGATTGTGTTTTCTTCTGCGTTCGCTGGGTTTGTAGCTCCCATGATCTTTCTGTTTTTTTCTACTGCGTTTTCACCTTCAAGAACCATAAGAACTACTGGTCCTTCAGTCATGAAACCTACAAGAGAACCAAAGAATGGTCTGTCTTTGTGTTCGATATAAAATCCTTCTGCTTTTTCTTTTGGTAAGTGAGTAAGTTTAAGAGCAGCGATACGAAGACCTTCTTTTTCGAAACGTGCGATAATGTTTCCGATGTTGTTGTCTGCTACTGCGTTTGGTTTAATGATTGAAAATGTTCTTTCCATTTGTATTTTCTCCTTTAAAGAAATTATTTATTTCTAATTGTAATGTTCTTAGCTTTCATTGCTTCTTCTAACTTTAATCCCAGGTCAGCTGGAGATCTTGCGACTGTGATACCACACTCTTCAAGAACTTTAAACTTCGCTTCTGCCGTATCGTCTTCTCCAGAGATAAGTGCACCAGCGTGACCCATTCTCTTTCCTTTCGGTGCAGCTGCTCCAGCGATAAATCCAACAACCGGCTTCTTCATGTTCTTTTTAATCCAGCGTGCAGCATCTGTTTCAGCTGTTCCACCGATTTCTCCGATCATGATGACTCCGTCAGTGTCCGGATCATTATTGAACATTTCTAAAACGTCAATAAAGTTAGTTCCGTTCACAGGGTCTCCACCGATACCAACACAAGTTGACTGGCCGATACCACGAGCAGTTAGTTGTCCAACAGCTTCGTAAGTTAAAGTTCCAGAACGTGAGATGATTCCGATTCTTCCAGGTAAATGAATTTGTCCTGGCATAATTCCAATTTTACATTGTCCCGGAGTGATAACACCCGGACAATTTGGTCCTACTAATCTAACTTCAGGTGAACGAGCAAGAGCTCCTTTTACCTTAACCATATCTAAAATAGGAATCCCTTCAGTGATACAGATGATGATCGGCATTTTAGCGTCGATACATTCTAAAATGGCGTCAGCTGCAAATGGAGGTGGTACGAAAACCATCGCTGCGTTTGCTTGAGTTGTTTTTACTGCTTCTTTAACAGTGTTGAAAACCGGCCATCCTTCGTGAACAGTTCCACCTTTACCAGGAGTAACTCCGCCGACAACAATCGTACCGTACTCTTGAGAGAGTTTTGTGTGGAAAGTTCCTTGTTTACCAGTAATCCCGATAGTGATTAAACGAGTATTGTTATCAATCATGATTGCCATATTATTTTGCTCCTTTTGCAGCAGCTACTACTTTTACAGCAGCGTCACCAAGATCAGTTGCAGATGTAATTGCAAGACCTGATTCTTTTAAAATTTTCTTTCCAAGATCAACGTTTGTTCCTTCAAGACGAACCACTAGTGGAACACTTAATGAAACTGCACGAGCAGCAGCGACAACACCTTCTGCGATGATGTCACATTTCATGATTCCACCGAAGATGTTAACAAGAATTGCTTTTACGTTTGGATCAGAAAGGATAATTCTGAAAGCTTGCTCTACAGCTTCTTTCGTTGCTCCGCCGCCCACGTCTAAAAAGTTAGCAGCGTTTCCACCGTTAAGTTTTACGATATCAAGAGTTGCCATTGCAAGGCCTGCTCCGTTTACAAGGCACCCGATGTTTCCATCAAGTTCAATGTATGAAAGTCCGTATTTTGAAGCTTCAACTTCTTTTGCTGATTCTTCAGAAAGGTCTCTGTAAGCAGCGATGTCAGGGTGTCTGAAAAGCGCGTTTTCATCAAAGTTTAATTTCGCATCAAGTGCGATCATTTGATTGTCTGCAGTTAATACAAGAGGATTGATTTCTGCGATTGAACAATCTGATTCTGTGTAAAGTTTATAAAGACCGCGGTAAAATGCATCAGCTTCTTTAGCTTGAGTGGCATCTAATCCAAGTGCGTTCGATAATTCACGTCCAATGTATGGCTGGTATCCAGTTGACGGGTCAACAGAAACTTTTACGATGGCTTCAGGATTTTTGTGAGCGACAACTTCAATTTCCACTCCACCTTCTTTAGAGGCCATGAAAGTCACTTTTGAATTGTTTCTATCAAGAACGATCCCTAAGTAAAATTCCTTAGCGATGTTGCATCCTTCTTCGATTAAAAGTGTGTTTACTTTTTTTCCTTCAGGTCCTGTTTGATGAGTGACAAGTGTTGAGTGAAGAATCTCACTCGCATATTTTTTTACTTCATCGAGTGACTTAGCAAGTTTTACCCCGCCAGCTTTTCCTCTTCCGCCTGCGTGGATCTGAGCTTTAACAACCCAAATTTTTCCACCAAGTTTTTCCGCGCCTTTTACTGCTTCATCAACAGTTTTTGCGACTTCGCCTTTTAAAACTTTAATACCGAATTTGCGCATCAAATCTTTTGCTTGATACTCATGAACGTTCATAGGGTCTCCTCATTATGAGATTGCGTGTGAAAATACAGAAATTGTGAGTCGCAGTCATAATAATGGGCGGGTGCAACTCCTGCACGGAACATCGCTTCAATATCAGCGCTTTTAATAAAAAAAATGCCAAATTCAAAACAAATATTTATTCTAAGGCCTGTGATTGGGAGTTTCCCCTCTAAAAATGGATTAACAATATGCAAAGTAAACAGTATTTCTCTCTTGAACCTGCGCGCTTCAAGCTCGACGGCGGGGCCATGTTTGGAATTATTCCCAAGCCGCTTTGGAGTAAAGTTCATCCCGCTGATGATCAAAACAGAATCGAGCTCGCACTTAGATTGATCCTTATTAAAGATGGTGCAAAAAATATACTCATCGATACCGGCATCGGCGATTACCATGGAGAAAGATGGAATTCACGCTTTGGTGTGGTGGGAGATCAGTCTCCCCTTGAACTGGCACTTGCAGAAATAGGCATGCGTACATCCGACATCACCGATTTAATTATTTCACATCTACACTTCGATCACGTCGGTGGAATCGCAAAACTGGTTGATGAAAAACCTGTTCCCGTTTTAAAAAATGCAACAGTTCATCTTCATAAAAAACATTATGAGTATTCTAAAAATCCAACAGACAGAGATGCTGGATCATTTCAGATTGAATATTTTATGCCGGTCTTAAAATGGTATGAAGACAATCATAAACTTCACTTCGTCGATGGAATGGAAGGAGATGTTGTCGCCGGTATTAAATTTAAATGTTCTATGGGCCACACGCCTTTTTTACTTCATGCTTACGACGATAAAATGATTTACATGGCCGATCTCATTCCGACATCAAATCACGTGCACATTCCCTGGGTCATGGGTTATGATATTTCGCCCGGAGTGACGACGGTCGATAAAAAAGAATTTTTAACGATGATCGAACAAAAACATCTCACAATGATTTTTGAACACGATCCGATTTTTTTCGGATCAACTGTTAAAAAAAATGAAAAAGGCGATTTTGTATGCGATCAAAAACTGGATTACGAAGCTAAACCTGCTTACGCAATTTTTAACTAATAAAAGGAGTTCATTTGAAAACTGGATTATTAACAATGAACCTGATCCAACGATCACACTAAACATTTTTAAATTTTCACTTATTTTCTAATTTCGTTCAGGCCGCAGAAATGCGGCCATTTTAGTCTCTTCTCTTCACATGAAAAAATACCGGCTGCATGATTGTCATATTTGGAAACGTTGAATAGTCCCCGTGCTCGATTGCGTCTGATAAACATTGATGTAAATCTGCAGGAAGTTTTGTCGTCTGGTCTTCAATATCTAGAAAACTTATTTTTCCTTTCTGATCCGTCTGAACAACTGTGCAGATAGCGTATTCTTTGGCGATAAACTGTGCTCTATAGCATGACTTCGCCAGACCATCGACAGCTTCATTTAATTTTTCACTACCTACTGTCACCGGATAATTTTTTATGTGCAGAACAGCTTCAGGTGAGCAATGAGTGTCTTTACTAAAAGGCTTCGGCTGATAGGCCGCGCATGAACACAGAGTTAAAATAACCATAGTGAGTGATAAAATTTTCATATTTGCCTAGTTGGAAATTTTCTGGATCTCTGCGTGAAGCTTTATGATGTGAGCATCAATCTGAGATTTGATATTTTTATAACGAGCTTCAAATCTCGTTTTTAATTTTGCTTTATTTGAATCAGTAATCTTTTTTAGTTTTGCCGTTTCAGTAATCATGTCACTGGCCATCTCACCGATCTGTTTACCCAGCTGGACTTGAGAAGTATAAGTCGCCACTTTGTAGCGCATATCGAATTTCTGGGCCTCAGGCATTTTGGAACTTTCGCTGGCCTCAACCGTCAGCGATTGAACGATACCCGAAATATCCTTGATGTATTTTTTCTCGAAAACTGAAATCTCTTTAGGTTTCTTGATTTTTTCCAGTTCCAGTAAATACTCTTCAACTGTTTTATTTAACAGTGAAGAAAAAGTCTGAAGTCGTTCCAGCTTGTCGTTAAACGGTTTCAGTTTTTCGTTTGTGATGGCCTCTTTGTAATCAATCAGCTTCTTTTCAAATTCGCGTGGTGTCCCCGCATAAATTAAAGTTGATGAGTGAAAATTATAAGTCGTATTTAATTTTTTAAAGAAGGCGATGTTATTTAAGAATTTGAACTCGCGGTTTAAGAAAAATAATTTTCTGCCCGTGAACTCGACATCGTATTCACCCGGAACGAATTGCGGGCCTTTAGTGAGCTGCATACGCGAGAACTCTCCCAGGTGATTTTTAATCAACCCGCGGACCATGAGTTCAGCTTCGGTCGTTCCCAGAACCCTTTTGGGAAGAGACTTCAGTTTTATGATCGATAAAATTTCGCCGTCTTTATTGGTTGAAGCAAAAAGCGTTCTGCCATCAAGAGACAAGGCAATCCCAACGACAATCGAGGGAGTTTTCTGTGAAGCGATCTCCTGCAGTTTTTCCTGATAGACCGGCATCACACCTTTCACTCTAATCTGCGCCGATGATGATCTTTCATTCACAAAAAACCATGCGAGCACAGCGCCGAATATAATTATACAGATCCCAAAAATAGTTTTGGAATTGAAGTGGGACTCTGTTTTCTTTTTGAACTCCGGTCTTCTTCCGCCTGGATTTAAAATCGCGTCCAGTGGAATAGGCGGTGGTTCATCAAAATCTATTTCAATTTTAGGTTTTGGAATTGAGACTTTCGTTTTATGGGCCGCAGGGCCGTCGGGTTGTAAAAATTTTGGAAGAATGGGCGGATCATCGTGGTCATCTGCCGGCAGATCCGGAAGTTCGGGCGGAAGATCAGGAACAGGTGCCGGTTTTTTGACAGGCTCAACTGGTGCTGCTGGTTTTGCATTCGTATCCGGAAGTTCAGGTTTCTTATTAGGATTTTTAATTAAAAAATCAAGTTCGCGGGTTTTTCCCAGCGCTTCCCACTTCTCAGCACCTTCGCGCCAGACCAGGGATTGGGAATTGATCTCACCGACTGTGAAGAACTCTTCCATTTCCTGCAGGGAAAATGGTCCTAGATGATGCGTGCCTTTAAATATAAACCATTCTTTATTCATTTGATCTTTTAATGATATACTCACATATCCATTTAGGTAAACCGCAAATGAGGATATCCATGAAAAAAGATTTGATTATTGAAAATGCGAGCACACGAGACAGTGAGCGAATCGTAAATAACAGGACAGCACCGAGCTCGGCCAGCATTCTTTTTTTCAAATCGTCATCAGATATCGGGACAATCAGAAACTCCGGCCGTCGTGGATCAAATTTTGCTCCTGAGGCCATCATCAACATCGTCAAAAAACTGGCCCTGCACAACGAAGAGACCTGGTCCGATATTGAGATCGCCAATCCCGAACTTGAACTGGAGTCTTTTGAACACGCCCAGAGTGTTTACACAACCACTCTGGCCACTGCACTTCAGAGTTATACCAAAGCTTCAAAGTTCATCTACCTGGGCGGCGGTCACGACCACGTCTACCCGCTTTTAAAAGCACTGAACACAAAATCAAAAAAAATAAAAGTCATCAACATCGATGCCCATCTCGATACCCGCATTGATACGTTCACCAATTCAGGAACTCCTTTCAGACAATTTGCCAACGAGTTTGAAGGCCAGTTTGAACTCATTCAATTGGGCATTCATGATTTTGCCAATTCAAAATCTACGATGAATGAACTCGGCAAAACCAAAGAAGTGGTGGCGACTTATGATGACCTGAAACATCTGACGAATAATTTTACCAGCAATAGAAAACTTTTTGAGAGAATGATCCCCTACGATCACGAGGCCCTGTATCTTTTTTCACTGGATGCAGATGCGCTCGATTCTGGAATTATGGAAGGTGTGTCGGCCGTCAATCACAGAGGTCTGCCTTACCATTTTGTGGAAGAATTATTAATTTATGCTCAGGATGTTTTAAGAACTAAACATTATGGTTTTTACGAATATAATCCGGTTTACGACAATCTTTCGCAAAAAGGTGCCCGCACCCTTGCAGGACTAATCTATAAAATTATGGATCATTAATGATTACAAGTTTTTCAGATATCGAATATAAACAATCGCTGAAGCGTGTAAGAATTTTTTTACTCAGTACATTCATCTGTTGTCTGACATACTTTTTTGTCATTACAAAAATTAATCCCGATAGTTTTGATTATCTCCCTGGAAGAATCTTGGTCTGTATGATTTCACTGGCCGGATTTATCACCAGCTTTTTTGGCATTGATGACAGATATAAAGCTGCACTTCTCTATCTGCGTGTTGCCAGTATCTCATTCATGCTGCTCTATATGTATTTACTGCATATCAATCACTGGTCTCTATTTTACTGCTGGTCTTATTTTGTTCTTGCGGCAATTTTAAGTTCGTCTTCCATCAGCTGGGAATTTTATTTATTTCATTCACTTCTGGGATTTACGGGACCGCTCATCCTCGGATTTTTTTCACCACTCACTCCACTTGAATTATTTCACTTTCATTCAGCGAACCTGGTCGTCTTCTCTTTGATCGGGATTTCCGTTTATACAAATTATCAGTATAAAAAAGAAGTGGAAAAGCTGACTAACGGACTCATCGAGCAGTCAAAAATGGCGGCCCTCGGTGAAATGGCCGGCGGAATTTCTCACGAAATAAATAACCCCCTCGCTGTCATTAAAGGCGCCATTGAACAGATGAAGCGCTTACCTCCACAAAATAAAGAAGATGCAGAAAAATTCAACATCCTCTCCGATAAGATTTCGAGAATGGTAAACAGGATAACTAGAATCACCGGTGGTCTAAAAGAATTCTCCCAGGATAATTCAGATCAGTCTCTGGAGTTGAATGATCTGAATGATCTCATCGATGATGGAATACGTTTGAGCATAAGAATGTTTAATGATCTGGAAACTGATATTGTTTTTAATCCAACAGATAAGGCCATGTGCCTTTGTAAAAAAAATCAAATCGTGCAGATTATATTTAAACTTTGCACCAACGCCATAGAAGCGACAAATAACAGCGCTTCTCCATTAATAAATATCACTCTGGGAATAGAAAAAGATTTTTACGTCATTGCGATTTCTGATAACGGCGTGGGCATCTCAGATGCCAATGCCACGAAAGTCATGGAGCCTTTTTTTACAACCAAAGAAATCGGCAGTGGAATAGGCCTTGGTCTGAGCGCGGCCCATGGCTTTGCCAAGGTTCACGGTGGAGAGCTGCTTTTAGAGCGCAACAAGCTCTTCACACGCTTTATCTTAAAGCTGCCGACCCCACACTCTATTCAATCGTAATTTTTAATGAAGATAAAAGTGTCAGCGCTTCGGGAAGATTAAACTTCGCGCCTGTGACAATTGAATCCCTCACATCAATAAAATATTCCGTCGCATTTCTAAAATCAACATCAGTCAGATTGGCCTTATTAAAGCTCGCCCCTTTTAAAGTGCATCCGCTAAAAGAGCTCTTCATGAGTTTAGCTTCATAAAAATCCACTTCGTGCATTTTGCAGTCAGAAAAAGTTGTCGCTTTTAAATTAAGTGAGTGAAAAATGCAGTAATCGAGAATGGAATCGGAAAACGTTGCGCCGGTTAAGGTTGCAGCCTCTGACCAGTTTAGACCTATAAGTTTAGATTTTTTAAAAACGGGACTTCTGAAAGTCGCACAACGCAAGCTGACGTTGCTGAAGTTGCATTCAGTAAATGTGCAGTCGTAAAATTTAAATTGACTCATATTGCAGGCCGAAAAATCTATGCCTGTAAAAGTGCACTCCACAAATTCTGCGGGTGCACTTGATGATGTCTGGAAATCTTCTGCAAAAAAATTATTTTTTTCAAAGTATTGATGATCCACATTCATTCCTAAAAATAAAAGCGGCCGCCAATCCCTGCCTGAAAATCTCCGTCAGTCGATTTAATCAGTCTCATGGCCGGAACAAGTTCACCGAACACAACTATCGGAGCATTGGGGACTTTCCAGTCGATCCCTAGAGGGATTCGAACACCAAGGGCAACATCATCATCATGTTTTTTATCTTCGACCTTAAAAAAGGCCCCGATCCCTGCATAAGGAGTAATTGGCAGTTTTTCTCCAAACAATCCTGGAAGATGAAATTTGTAGTCACCCATAAAAACCCATTCGCTATCCCACGTGTAGGCAAAATAGAGATCAGTAAACTGTTGTTCACTAAATTTATGTTGAAAAGTTATTCCGGAAGGATCACCGAAAACCAATCCCAGACCGTTATTGCCGGCGGCCCATACATTTACGCTTAAAAGTAGACACAAAAGACCAATAATTTTTTTCACAATAGGATCCATTGTTAATTGTTGAGTAGATTTTAGATTATAGATTATAAAAGAAGGAAGCTAAAACAAAAAAGCCCAGTGCGTATTTCAGCAATGGGCTTTTTGAGAGACATTCACAGGAGGTTGAAAAAAATCCTTTTAATCAATTCTCCACACACACACAAATACTAATTGCACCCTTCATGCCAAGTTTTCAAAGGCCTATTTATGACCCTTTTTGTGTGTATAAGCCACTTAAGTCTATGATATATCGAAACTAAACTTACATTGTGTAAGTCACCAAATTGACGTTTTAGTGGTTTAGTAAGTCATTAAAATGACAGTTGAGGCTTACTGCTTCTTACATCTGATGTGGGGAAAGTTTTGAAACTGTCAGAAAAATGTATTGTGAATTATATGATCAGGTATTGTGAACTTGAGACAGCTCACTCTAAGCTTGGTCTGTCTTCCATTCGGAAGACCAGACCAATCAAAGAATGTGTGTTTTAGATTTTCAATTTGCCGCGTTTTTGAAGCTCATCAACCAGAGTTACGAAATACTCAGCTGGGTACGCCCCTCTTACAGGCACTCCATTTAGAAGGAAACCTGGAGTCCCCTGCATTCCGAATTTTCCGGCCTCTTCGACATCAGTTGCAATTCTTTTTTTAACAGCATCTGAATGTAAATCTTTTTTTAGTCTCGCCATATCAGCACCAACTTTCTTAGCTGCAGAATCCAGGAAAGCTGTACCGTTTTTTAATTTTGCCTGATTTGCGAATATCTCGTCGTGAAATGCAAAGGCCTTGTCATTATTTTGCATGCGAATCGCTTCGAAATATTGAGCAGAGATCATCGCCTGCTCGTGGAAGCTTAATGGAAGATGTTTGTAGACGAATTTAATTTTTCCTTCGTACTTCTTCATTAAGTTATTAACAGTTTCATTTCCACGTGAACAAAACGGGCATTCGAAGTCAGAGTATTCCACCAGTGTGATCACTGCATCTTTCGGCCCTCTCACAGCTTCATCACTTCTCATCGATGCGACCATCGGTTTATTGAAGGATTCTTCCAGCTGCTTCTTTTCTTCTTCCTCGCGTACTTTTCCCATCGATTCCTGTGCGTTTTTCGCTGCATTTTGAAGTGCAGTTATAAATTCCGCCGGATGTTTTTCAATTGCCTCAGTAAGGATTGATGGATTCTCCTTTAATACCTTAGAGATTTGGTCCTTCATGTCCTTGTCGCTCGTGCATCCTGCTAAAACAGTTGCAGAGATCATTGCAATCGAAAATAGTTTAATTGATTTCATAGTTCCTCCTGATGGTAAACTCATCGTAACAGGAGATTAGTAAGTTAAGTCAGTTCCCGGTGAAATGTTTGTCAACTTCACCTGACATTTGAATCTGATTTCGTGTCTTTAAAAAAAAGTTTAATAATAAGTAGGCTAAACAAGCAAAAATTTCACATCTCAAAAATATAAATTTTTCTAAAAAAAAAGATAGAATTAGCTATGCAAAAACCAAAAAAACCTAAAAATGAAAAGCAGAGATTGGAGGCCCTTCAATCGTTAAATATTTTAGATACACTTCCAGAGCAAGATTTTGATCAGATAACCTTTTTGGCATCTTATATATGTGGAACTCCGATAGCTTTAATTTCACTGGTTGATGATGAAAGACAGTGGTTTAAGTCTAAAATTGGTCTTGAAGCAAAAGAAACACCACGTGAATTAGCATTTTGTGCCCATGCTATTCTTGGAAACGAAGTTTTTATAGTGGAAGATTCCTCTAAAGATAGTAGATTTTTTGACAATCCACTTGTGACCAGTGGACCTAATGTTCAATTCTATGCAGGAGCTCCAATATTATCTCCAGACGGATTCCCGATTGGAACTGTTTGTGTAATTGATTCAGGCCCGAGAAATCTCACAAGTTCTCAAATTGAAGCTTTAAAAGCACTATCTGATCAAGTCACAAGACTTTTAAATCTACGATCACAAATTGAATTACTAAAAAAATCTGAAGAAAAACTTTTATTTAAAAACAAAGCTATAGAAACAATTTTTGAAGGAGTTGTCCTTCAGGATTCAACCGGTAAAATTCTAGAATTCAATTCATCAGCACCAAGAGTCTTGAATATGTCAGCTGACCAGCTGATTGGAAAAACATCTATGGACCCTAACTGGAGAGCAATTAAAGAAGACGGCTCTGATTATTCAGGAGAAGAACATCCCGCGATGGTATGTTTGAAAACGGGTGTGCCTCAAAGAAATATAATAATGGGAATAAGAAATTCAATTGAAAAAACAAGATGGATTAAAATTAATTCGTCACCATTATTTTATACAGAAGATAAACTACCTTCACATTCGGTAACAAGTTTTGCTGACATTAGCGAAGAAATTCTTGCTAAAAAAGAGCTTGAACAAAAGAGAGAAAAATTAAGATTCGTCCTGGATTCAATTCCCAACATGGTTGGTCTGTGGGGTGTAGATGAAATAAACCTGGAAGCAAACGCGGCGTACTCTGATTTTTTTAAAGACTCATTTGATCAAATTAGTGGACTTCATCTTCGGAAGCTTCTTGGTGAAGAGCTTTATAAATTAAATTCTCCCTATATAAAAAGAGTTCTAGCGGGTGAAAAAGTTTCGTTTGAGCGCACACTCCCCCACAAAGACGGAACGCTAAGATATAAACTGGCCAGTTATATTCCAAATTTTGATGGTGAAGTCGTCACAAGTTTTTTGTCTATTGTAGTCGATATAACTGAATTCAAAAAATTGGAAGCCCGCTTAACAGAGTCTGCCAAACTAACAGTCCTTGGTGAAATGGCCTCTGGAGTCGCTCATGAAATCAATAATCCTTTAACTATCATCAAGGGCAATACAGATAAAATTATCAAACGATTAAGTGAACCGGAGTTAAATCAGGAAATTTTAATTAGAGATTTAAAGTTAATCGGAAAGATGACTGAAAGAATTTCTAAAATTGTGAATGCTCTAAAAATTTATTCAAGAAATGCAGAAAATGATGAACCAGAAGTATCAAAGTTATTAACGACTCTTAACGATACATGGGAACTTTGTCATGAACGCTTCTTTGAAGCAGCAATTAACATAAAAATAGATTGTGATGCGTCTTTAGAAGTATTCTGCAGTCCGACTCAACTTTCACAGGTCATAATGAATTTACTAAATAATTCTTTCGACGCTATTTCAGAGTTAAAAGACAAATGGATTGAAATTAAATGTACTCATGAATCGGGAAAAATATTCATTTCTTTTACAGATTCGGGAAATGGAATACCTTCGCAAGTTGTAGATAAAATGATGAATCCATTTTTTACTACTAAAGAAGTAGGTAAAGGAACAGGACTTGGTCTAAGTATTTCTAATGGTCTTGTCGAAACGCTAGGTGGAACTCTAAAGTATTGTGAAAATTCAACGAATACAACGTTTATTATCACAATGCCTTCCTCTAAAATGTAGTATCAGCTAAGGCCTCTTAAATCAAAAGTCTAGTAGAACCTTTAATTCTAACTCAGCATACTGCCTAATCGATACCCAAGACCTCTGATGGTCTCAATGACATCATCAGAAGTCTTCTGACGAATTTGCAGGACATGTGTATCTACAGTTCTGGTCGTCGGAAAATTTTCATAACCCCAGACTTTATCGAGAAGTTTTTCCCGCGAAAAAGTTTGTCTGGGATTTTCAGCAAGAATTTTCAGAAGCTCGTATTCCATTTTTGTAAAGATGACTCTTTTACCGTCATAGAGAACTTCTTTCTCTACTGAATTGATGATAATTTTTCCGATAACTATTTTTTCTTCACGGGTTACAGCTGTATTTTTTTCTCTAAGTTGAACTCGTACTCGTGCCACAAGTTCACGTGACTCAAATGGTTTTGTCATATAGTCACTGGCCCCAGTTTCCAGTCCCAGAACTTTGTCGATAAGATCAGTTCGCGCTGTCAACATAATGACCGGCACAGTTTTATTTTTAGCGCGTAGTTCACGCAGGAAATCGATTCCCTGTCCGTCGGGTAACATCCAGTCGAGAACAATCACATCAAGTGTATCAGAAGCAAGTTCACGCGCCTGGGCAAGTGTGGTCGCCAGATGTGTAACCATGCCTTCATCTTCCATGATTTTCTTCAAGGACTTCCCTAAATTTTCGTCGTCTTCAATAATTAAAACCTGCTTCATTTTTTATTCCTTAAAAAAAGCGAGAAAGTTGTCGGGTGAGTTGTATAGACTAATTTTCCATTCATCTCTTTCATGATTTTTTCTACGATAGAAAGTCCGAGACCAAGACCGGTAGAGTTTTTCCCGGTGCGGTCACTGGCAAGCATTTCATCCAGCGTTTTATAATTTGAAAATCCATAATCAATCACATCGATGGAAAGAGTTTCATCTAAAATTTTAATCTCTACTCTTACAGGTGCTTTCCCGTGATGAATTGCATTCTCAATCAGGTTTTTTAAACAGATCGAATACCAGTAAACATCGAGTGAGAAAGAATGATCATGATTTGCAGGTAATAAAACTACACCCTTTTGGATATAATCATCGATCATATCCCGTACCAATTCATTCACAGAAGGGACAGTTTGTATATTAATGGCAATGAGAGATTTATCATCCGTTGTCTGTAAATAACTTGTACTTTTTTCAGCGAGACGTTTTAATCGATAAACTTCCCCTTCCATTTTTAAAAACTCTTCGAGTATTCCAGCTGGAAGCAGATCGGATTGTTTATTAATTTGCTCTACCTGTAACAATAAATTTGAAATAGGAGTACGCAACTCATGAGTTAGAACACGTAAAGCATGTTTCTTTTTTTCCTCTTCAAATTTTTGCATTTTTATTTTGCGGAATAAAATAACTGCAATTAAAAAAAGAACGATGATCGAACCGATAAAAATAATAATCGAAGACTGCATGAAAATCTGTGCCAGAGATCCTGCACTTTTTTCCCAGCAAAAACGCCCTTCACGATAAAAACACTGCTCACCTTCCTGATAAGGCTTGATGAAATACAATTTCTCCTTAAAGAAATTTTCCAGGTCCATTTTCGAGTAGATTTTATAAGTAACATTAAATTCCTGTCGGTCTCTCACCAGGAAATGTTCTTCCGTAATAATATAAGGACTGCCTTTAATCAGCGCTTCGAGGTCAGCTTTTTTTAATTTCGAGAGAACACGGAAATTTCCTTCCAGACTGCTTGAAGGCAATTCCTGAAGTTCATAAACGTGAAAAAGATTTAAGCTTGATTTCACCCATTCAATTGTCCAGAACGGATCGCGCCCCGACAAAAAGGCCAGGTATGCATAACTCACACCACTTTCATGAATCATCGGTGGATTATCAAAAAATTTCGGTGGAAGTTTTCCCAGTCTGTTGCAGCGAAAATCTTCCCAGGTCTCACTCTTGTCAAAATAAAGTTTCGACATCTTTTCGCTGTCTAAAACACACGGTCTCGAAAAATAAGTCTTCGTCGAATTTCCTCTCGAGAAAACATTCGAAGGTTGAAGAAGCTGGGCAAATCTTCGCGACGGATACATCGAACTTAAATCAATTTCCAATTGTGGTTTTGCCCGTCCTTCAAATTGTTTTTTCAATTTCTGGATGTCGGCGATGTCGGAAGTTGAAGCAATAGTTTTTTGCTGAAGATTAATAGCGTAATAGGCCGTTGAAAACGACAGAAAGATAGCAGCAAAAATGAGGAGGACGTACATTCTCATATGGAGAATAGTTTAACACTAAGATGGATAATTTGTGTTGGCCCAATGTCAATTTTTTGGATTTTAAGGGCGCGTGCCTGTACTGACATAGTTGGAAAGCATCTGAACTGAGCTGGTTATGGCCTCGTCTATGTCAGTGCTGTTATAGAGATTGCCGACGTGGGCATAAATTTTTTTGGATTCTTTGGTTACAATATCAATTTCCACCCAGAAAC
>JACMNL010000142.1 GCA_014378525.1 Bacteriovorax sp. | reverse complement strand
CCGATCTTACTGAAATGAAATAATCCTTTTTTCTTATCGAAACCCGACTGCAAATCAAATTCAGTCATATAATAAAAACTCGGTGTGAATCCGAATACACCATTAAGTCCATAGATCTGTCGCGACTTTTCATTGGTATGACCAAACCATACACTCGCTCCTAAGCGGTAGCTGTCAAAAACAACATAATTCGCCTGAGTCGTAATTGCTTTTTCCTGATCACGCCTGGCATCTGTAATAATACTTTCAGAAACACTCCCGGAGATATTAAGTTTTTCACCGTTCCACATGGCCTCAAACTGATCGCGTTCAGAGCCTTCATCAAAACCCAAACTTCTTCTGGTAGCGAGAGTATGTTCGGGAATATTTAATCCATAGTTAGGAATGAAACGGCCTGCACGCAATGATATTTCATCAGTAGGCTGATACATTAAATAGTGACGAATACTTTCACCTCGAACCATATTTCCTACTTCCTGTTTTCCAAAAAAAGAAACAACTTTGAAATTCATGAATTTTACGGCCGCTTCAAATCCGGTCTGCATGCGAATAAATTTTCCCATCATCATTTGTTTGCTGTTGGTGTGAAGCTGAAGTCCGCGAAGATCTCCACCGACATTTAACCAGCCCTTGGTATATTTATTATCGATAGCTCCATAAAAAGGACGAGCTTCTTTTTCATTGCCCCATGTGCTGAGTACTGAACTGGAGATCGTCCTTCCATAAGGAGTCAAGAGGCCGCCACCAGATGGAGACTCGTGGCAGGCAATACAGTTTGGATAATTATGTCTGACCATTTCCGGAAACGCGTAAGCATTTGCTGTAAAAAATAGTGCAGCTAAAATAAGTAAGATTTTCATTTTCTCTCAAGAAGGATTTGGGTTTTTATTGTGACGAGATCAGCAACCTTAACACCTAAGTAGTCAGGTGTTTCAATTCCAAAGTCAGTCAGTTTAATTTTAAATTCCGCGTTAGCTTCATTTTTATCACTCAACGTAAAAGTTCCTTTAACCGGCGCTTCTTTACCGTGAAGGTTTAAAGTTCCGTTAAATTCCTGTAAAGATACATTCGTCGGATTTTTTTCCCAGTCGACAGGAATCGAAAGTGAACTGATCACTAGTTTTGCTTTCGGGTATTTTTTTGTTTCCAGGTATTTTTCTTTCATATGCTCATCTCTTAAATCTATTCCTGTTTTCAATTGTTCGAGATCGAGGTCTGATTCAAGTCGGGCCTTGCCATCATTTAAGGAAAGAAAAGTCTGAGGAGCAGAACTTTCTCCTTTAATTTTTATCATTGCTGGTTTTCCAACAGCTTCGAAATTTAATTTACCTGTCGAAGCGCTGGAGCGAAAATCCACTGAAGCGTATGACGTACTTAAAAAAGTCAGAGTGAGCATTAAAAAAATCGGTTTCATCATTTTCTCCTATGGGGTTTGTTATGTTCTTGGAGCACCGTTAGCGATCCACTTGAGAATTAAATCTTTTTGTTCCGAAGTCAGCGGTTTATTTTTTGGTCTTGGCATTGAGCCACTTTTAATTTCAGTTTCGATCGTGTTGATTTCAGCAGCAACGTTTTCGTATGTTTCCAGATTGACCTGTCCACGATTTCCTCCCGCATCTGAATGACAACCCAGGCATCGAGGTTTAATAACTTGAGTGTTAACCATCTCATATGTAATGAACTGAATTGGTGTTGTAGGATCTGTAGGTAGTGTCGGGTCTGTAGGCTTTGTAGGAGTTGGCGTTGTTGGCGTTGTTCCAGCTTGAGGTCCACCTGCATCGATCCAGGCAAAAAGAATTTGTTTTTCTTTTGCGGTTAATTTGGTGCGGTTCTTAGGCATGCTATCACTTTGCACTTCTGATTTTATAATTCCTAAATTTCCAGTTACGTTGGCATATGTTTCAAGATTGATTCCACCGGCATCACCTCCTGCACCTGAATGGCATTCAATACATTTCGGTTGAAGGATAGAGCTTGCTATAACGGCATAACTTACGACAGTTCCTGCAGGAATTTGCTCCAGAGAACCACCACCAGTTTGTTGAAAATTAAGCGGACTCTTGCTTAGTGAATAGTTGCATCCAAACTGGATTGCGCATATAAAGAGTAAGGCCAGCATTTTCATTGTTTATCTCCTGAAATCAGTCTCTTGAAGGTTTCATACCTTCTCTTAAAACCAGATTATCAATCAATGTCATAACGAGCCATGAAGTCTTTATAAGGCTTTTTGATGGGATTTGACGGGATCTAAATTGGGTGCGATATAGGTTAAACTATGTTGAATAAAGATTTTTTATCCGGACATTATCAGCAAACTATTCTTTCATCTCTGGATGAAAAGAAAACTGTTTCATCGAGAGAACTTCCAAGTTTAGTCGGATCGCTTTGTTTTTCAGGAAGACTTTTAGAAGCAAAAAAAATCTATAAAGACTCTTATCAGACATTAAACGACACTGAAAAATCTGCCTGTCGTTTTTTTATCGGACTTGCAAATACAAGAAAATCTCAATACTCGAAAGCTTCGAAAATTTTCCGTGTTAATTTAAAATCTCTTCATAAAGAAAGTGATTCACTTCAAAAGTTTTATGTCTATCAGGGAATCGCATTCTACCTGTTTTTCGTAGGGAAATTTGAACTTTCTATGAAGTGGGGTCTTAAATCTTTTGATGCAGCTATGGATGCAAGAGATTTATATGCCAGATCACTTTCAACTGATTTACTTGCTCATATTAAGTTAAGACTGGGCGAAATCAATGTCGGTATCGATCTCTTAAAAACGGCAGAAAAGCTTTCACGTCAGATCGGAAATAAATCTGTAACTGAAGCGATGGAAATTTCTGAACTACAGTATCTCGCTCAATATGGTTACAATCGCGACAATATTTTAACAGATCTGGAAAATAAATTTAATCAATTTGTTTCAGAAGATAATTACAGCAGGGCCGCCATTGGACTTGAACTTGCGAGACAATATACTTTGAGAGGCCGCTATGACCTTTCAGAAAATATACTTGAAAAAATTTCTTCGAATATTTTTGCCACAGAAAACCGCCGTCAGGAAATCCAGCTGAACATTCGTTTTGCAGAAAATTATTATCAGATGGGAAAATCTGCTCTGGCATGGAACTACCTTCGTACAGCAAGAAGATGTTTAAACTTTGAAGCGGATAAAAGTTTTGAAATCCAGATTACAGGCTTTGAATATAAATTATTTGATGAGTCTGCTCGGGCAGGACTTCGTCAGGAACTAAAAAATAAAGCGAGATATTTCAATACTGTTATTAACCATAATATATTAACGAGAAATCATATTGAAGTCGGACAGCTGTTTAACCACGAAGATTTATACCATAATTTTTTAGTTTCACTTGAAACTTCAGCTGATAAAACAGCTAAAATTATTGAATCGGGATACCTTTCATTATTGCCTGATGTTTTGGGATTTAAAAGAGGGGAAAGCCTGCTTTATTTCGACCAGGAAGCCAGTCAGGTTATCTTGTTTTTTGATAACAAAATTGAAATACCTTCAACACATTTAACTCCTACTGATATTAAAATTTTAGTCTCAATATTAAGCGGGATGAAGACAAAAGAAGAGTTGTGCAAAAAAGTCTGGGGTTATGAATACGATCCGATGAGACATGACAACATCATCTATACCGGAATCAGATCTCTTAGAAAAAGCTTAGGAAATGGAAGCAACTGGATCGAAACCAGTGAAAATGGTTACCAGTTTAGTGAAGATAGAAAATTTAAGATAAATTATAGAAACCAGAATCTTGAGAGCAAAAAGAATGAGAATTCTGTTCTACTTCAAGACTTTGCTCCGATGGATTCTTTTTCAAGTGAGCTTAACTTAAGACAAATTAAATCTTTGCAATTCTTAAAGCAGAACGAGTGTCTAGATGTCACCAGTTACCAAAAACTTTTTGAAGTAAGTGATGTAACGGCTTCGAGAGATTTGAGAACTTTAAAAAAACTGGGTTTTGTGATATCAATTGGCAAGGCCCGCGCAATTAAATATTTACTGGCACAAAAATAATATAAGGGATTTTTATGAAAGCATTTTTAGTATTAGGATTATTAGTAGCAACAACGAATACTGTATTCGCGAATGTCTATAAGTCTTTAGATGCAACTCCGGCAACATATGAAGTTCCTGTTTCAGAAGAATTAAAAGAGTATGCTGTTTTTGAACTTTCGGATTTAGAAAAGAAAATCAAAGGAGACAGATTTGTTGTTGAATACAGCCTTCCTGATGTTCTTACCGGTAACATTGAATACATCCATCTTGAAGGAAAAATTCAGGCCAATAAAGATGAAGTAGTAATGATCGGTGATAAGGGAGCGGCAAGATGTAAAGGTGTTTACACTGAAACAACTTGTACTGTTCAATACAACGGTCTCGAAATTGATGCTGATAAAGCAACAGAGGCCATCAAAAATATTTCTAAATCAGACAAAGAAACTTTCGGCAGAATCGAAGTGATGCGTGCCTTCTCAACTGATCCTGTTGGAATTATCGTTTACTAATCCAAAACATCGCAAGCGCAGTCTTACTTTTTAAAAATTTGTGAGATTGCGCTTTTTTTTGCACTTGTTGTCATAAGAATTCTCATAATTTACCTTGAAGCTCTGCTCAACCACTCATAGAATTTTAGCATTAAATTAAAAACCCCAAAAGGAGTTCTCATGAAAGCAAGTCTTACACTTGTCGCTGTTGCTATGACGTTCTTATTAACCAGCTGTGGAAGCTTTAAAGCTGAAAGAGTTGACGGTGCTAAAGGTGATGAAAAAGCATTAACTATCACTGACAAATGGGTCATGAAAGATACTGAAACTGCAGTTAAAGATATTCTTGAGCAAATCCAGAAACACAAAGGTTTCCAAAGATACCTTGGTGAAACAAAAAGAAAGCCGAAAATTTTCATCATGGAAGTTCAAAACGAAACTTCTGAACCATATTTCCCTATCTCTGACATGAACGACGAACTTCTTAATGAGTTCTCTGCTTCAGGTGAATATACAATCATCGATAACCAGGGCCGCGATAAAATTTTAAAAGAAGTGAAGTACCAATCTGAAGGTATGGTTGATCCATCACAAATGGTTCAAATCGGAAAACAAACTGGTGCTGATTTAATCATCCTTGGAGCTGTTCGTATGGCGCCAGAAACTAGAGATGGAAAAACTATTAAGCAATACACAGTTAACTTAAGAATGACGAACCTTAAAACTTCAGAAGAAGTTTTACGTGTAAGAGCTAAAGCACAGAAATACTCTGAGCAATCAAGTCACGGCTGGTAGGACTTAAACAATGACGAAATTAAACACGCTCTTGGTTTCATTCCTTTTAATAACTCTAGCTGGCTGCGCAGGTAACCAGAAAGAAATTATTAAGTACCGTGAGCTTGTCCAGAAAAAGGACTATAAATCAGCGCTTGAACTTATGGACAGCGATAAGATTTATAAAGATGAAGAATCTCGTCTGTTAAAATTTTTAGAATTGGGTACTCTTCATTTATATAATGGAGAGTATTACCAGGCTATTATCTTTTTTGATAAGGCACATGACCTTTCAGATAAGCTCTTCACAGTTTCAATTTCTAAAAGTGTTGCTGGTGCTTTAGGAAACTCTTCTGCTGACAACTATTACGGAGAAAGATACGAGAGATCTCTGATTCGTTATTATCAGATTCTTGCTCACTACAATCTTTATGAAAAAGGCGAGTACGAAGCCTTCAACGATGTTGTCCGTGACAACAACGGAAAAGTCATTGCCAGCAATAAAGTGGCGGCAGTGACTCTTGATGAATCGAAAAAAAGATTTCACTTATCAGCTGCGAAATCAGTACTGCTTGAGTGGAATTCAATTCTAGATGACTACAAAAAAATGACTCCCGGTGAAGTAACTTACAAAGACGATCTTTTGGCGAAGTTTGTTGGCGCAGTTATACACCAGAAGGCAGACACTTCATCTGATAAACAGATTGCTTTAGGTCTTTATAAGGAATCTAAAAATACTGTGTTCAGGTATTACAACAGTTACCAGAGCTTCAACACCAAATACACTGACTTCAACAAGGAATACGCAAAACTTCCTGGTATGGATATGAAACTGGTTGAGAAAAACTTTGTAGCTCCGACTGCACTGAATACAGCGCTAAATTCTTACTCTGATACTCAAATCAAAAGTTTGAACAAGGGTGATGTAGATAACGTTTATCTGGTCTGGCATGAAGGTCTAATTTCGAGCAAAGAGATTAAAAAATATGAATTTCCCATTGGTCTTTCAGCAGCGAAAGTTACTGTTGGAACAACTGCGGACTTCGTAGGATTTTCAAAACATGCACTGGTGATTGTCGATCAGGTGATTCCAAAGATTGCCTTTGAAATGCCGACAATTCCTTATAGAGCAAACAATGAAGATTATCATTTAGTGGTGAAGAAGGCCGGTGGAGCTGTTGTTGTCGACAAGCCTGCGCTTCAAATGGATCCACTTTCTGAAATGGCCTTTTACACAATGGACTCGAAAGCAACTTCTGATCTGGTAAAAGTCGGAACCAGGGTTGCTGCAAAACACTTAATTGCATTAGGAGCTTCGTACTTAACGTACAAGCAACTTAAAGATAAAATGGGTGAAGGGATTGCACTAATTTCCGGAACAGGAGCATACAACCTTGCAGCTCGTGGAATTGCGGAAACTGAAAAAGCAGATCTTCGTTCATGGATTACGCTGCCTAATCAGGTACGCATGAACTCGTTTAAGTTAGCTGCCGGAGAATACGAATTGTACTCAATGAATCCTGCTTCGAAAGTAGAGAATTTAGTGGGAAGATTTAGTGTTACTACTGGTGAAAAAGTTATTTTGAAAACATTCTTTTAGTAGAAAATAAAAAAGGCCTTCCAGAAAGAAGGCCTTTTTTTCATCATTATTGTACTGGAAGAGATTAGAAACTCTCTTGCATTCTTTTCTCAACTGAATCTTTTACTGTCTTAATCATACCAGCATCACCATTCATTTCTTTTTCAAGCATAGTCATCATGTTTGCCTGAAGTTTATCAAGGTTCTTTCTTGGAACTGATAAAACGATGAAACATTTGTATGGATTAGTTTCGTTTTCGCCGTCAACTTTGAACCACGTTTTGTCGATCATTTCAGCACCAACAATCATGTTTCTACTTTGAGTTTCAATCATTTTATTGAACTCAGTGTTTGTGTTTGTGATCGCCATTGCCCCAGCTTGTTTTACAACATCTGATACCTGCTCTGAAACTTCTGCAGAAGCGCGAGTACGTGCCATATTGTAGCAGTTAGGAACTAAGTCAGCTTTCATCACAGAAGCTTGAGTGACGAAATAAGCATTTCTTGGTTTATCTTCATCATCTTTATACAGGTCTCTTAGTTTTTCGATTTTGTATCCACCATCCATTGTCCAGAATGGGCGAGTGCTCTCACCTGAAGATGTTAAAGCTAAATCTTTTCCATCAAATTTTTTCTGAGCTGATGAGCAAGATGCCAGTACAGCAAGTGCCACTAACAATAGTGCTTTTGAGTTCATAAACGATTCTCCTGTTTTAATAACTTGTGCTTAAGATATTCAACTATGAAAGCTTAGAAAAATAAACTCAATTTTATACATATTGCATCCACCCATAATTTAAAAGCATTCGTATCAAGTATCTTCAATGCCATCTAGCATCAGTATTGAAGTATTTAATAAAGGAAACTATTCTTATGGGGATCGATTAATGATGAGGGAATTTATGAAACAACTTAAGGGATTAGCTGCTTTAGTTCTTATTATGAGTGCTGGTTTTGCTCATGCAGGTGACTGCGACCGCGATGAATTAATGAAAGGATATACGCCGTCATCGACGACAATCTTTGGCATTGGTCTATCAACTGACAAAGATAAAATAAAAGGAAAAGACGAAGCTCGCCAACGTGCTTATCAAGACATCGTTTCTCAACTCAGAGCTAACGTTGAATCATCAATGAGCCTTGATGAAACAGATAAGTCGACTGCCTATAAAGGTATCGTTAACGTTACAACCAACATAGATAAAATTAACGGAATCAAATTCTACAAAGAAGGGAAGGATTCAAACAATACAACTTGCATGGCTTACACTTTTGATGTCGCTGCTGCTTACACTGAAGCTCAGGGATTCATGAAAGTTCTTGATAAAAAACTTGAAGACGTTATGGCCGCTCAGAAGAAAAAAGACTTTGTTGAAGTGGTAAGACGCTATGACATCGCAAAAAAAGATCTTGAAGCAAATGATTCTAATATTCTTCGCGCAGATATGTACAAAACTTACCTGAAAAAAGAAGGTCAGTCATTCTGGGAAAAATTCAAGACTGCAGAAGTTGACCTGGATAAAACATATGATGAGGCTAAAAAAAGCATCGTATTTTTCATTGATGAGTTTCCAAAATACGACGAAGTGGCACTTGATGCTGAATCGATGTTAGGTGGAAAAGGTTTTACTGCTCAAGTCGGCGGAACAAAACCAAAATCGGGTATTGAAATCGTTTTTAAAGAAGCAGGACTTCCAAGAAAAACTAAAACAGCTCTTGGATACACGATCGTTTATAAATTCGGAGTTATCGTAAAAGATATTAAGACTGGAAGAGTACTAGGTACAAACAAAGGTGCCACTGTCCAGGGATTCTCGACAGATGGAAACGAAGACGATGCGCTAGCTTCAGCTTCAAAACAAATGAGCTTAAACGTAATGGATGCAGTTAAAACAGCTGTTCCGGGTATTATCCAGGATTAAATAAATGAAAAAATTATTAATGCTCTCTCTTTTTATTTCATTGTCAGCTGGTGCCCAGTCTCTTGAATCACATATCAGTGATTCAGTTAAACCACTTGGAAAACTTCTGGAAGGAAAAAAAGGTAAAGTTGTTCTTGGAACTTTTAAAAGTTCAAAAGCAACTGATACATGTGCTCCTAATAAAGGCGTGAATACAAAAATCAGTGCTGCTCTTTCCAGGCTGGGAATTAAAACAACTCTAGCTGCAAGAATGGTGAACATCGATGCTGACCAGGCAGAGATTTCGAGAGTGACAAAACTTTCAGGTGGCTCATACATTATTCTTGGTTCATACGAAGTGACGGGAACAAAATTTAAACTTGATTGTACTCTATATGATCACAATGGTGCTGGTGTTGGTGCATGTGATGAAGTGGCAGCATCTGCTATTTCTCAGGAAGCAGCTGACAACATCAATTGTCCTAAAGAAGATAAACCAGCTCCTGTGGTCACTCCACTTCCGCAGTCAGATGCTGAAGGGCCTTCAGCTTCCGGTGACCCTCAGGTAAAAAAGGTTGATGATTATATCTGTTCAGTCATTCACAAGGACTACGATTTAAAAAGACTTGTGACTGCTTTGTATGAAAAGAAATTCTATACTCTTGAAGAGTTGAAAGGAATTCGTAAAGACACTGTAGAAGACGCTCTCGATGTTAAAAAAGATTATTGTGTGACTCTTGGTAACTTTGTTTTATGTTCTGACTACTGGCAAGGTTCAGGGGCTCAGGCATTTTTAGGTGATACAACAGCATTGGGAGCTTCAAAAATTCTCAGCTGGAAACATCCGAATAAGTCGCAGGTGAAAGAGGCGACAAGATGTCTTAAGAAAGATAACAATTGGTGGAATCCATAGAAAAAAAAGGGCCCTTATTAGGGCCCTTTTTTTTTAGTGCTTTTGTAAAATTTTAAAACCTTTTAAGTAAGACTGAAATTCGTTAGCTGCATTTGTTGGATTCGGTAGAACGTTTACGATCAGGTGACAAGTTCCACCTTTAGGTCCGTTTCCAAATAGTCCTTTTTCCTTACATGTAACTGTTGCATGACATGAGTTAAAGTCACAGTTTAATTCCGGACCAGGCATAGTCTGGTAAACGTTATCGCCCTTGGCGATAGCAGCGTTGATTCCGTTAACACACTCATTGAACTTTGATTTACTTTTGTAAGTCGCACAGATGTAATCAAATGCTACTGTTTTAAAATCTTCTACAGTAGATGCTTCAGTAATGTTTTTTACAGAAGGGAAAACTAAAAGTGATTTTGCCATAGCTGCTTCACAACGGCCGTCGTTGTTGTTTTCATAGTTACAGAAAAACTTGTAGAAGTTTAATCCGCCCTCTTTAAACTGTCCCCAGTAAGAAGAGTAGCTATATTGAGATGGCTTCATTCTGTAACAAAACCCAAGAGCACATGACATATCTTCGTTAAAACTTACGTTGTTGATTTCAACATAATTTGACTGTGACCAGTCTTCTTCTTTGTAGAATTTCCCGTCTGATTCAATTCGCTCGAATAGTGAACTTGTTAAAGATCCAGAAACCGGAATTTCAAGATACTTGGAAAGGTCAGGAGCAATTGAGTATCCAGATGAACAACTATTGATTGTAATGTAGGCAGATCTTAAAAAGTTATTTTTCAAAGCTCTGATTTTTTTTTCGTATGCATCCGGTGTTAAAGCTGCATTTGATTTACCAAGTTTAAGTGCCCATGGAGAAGAGTGGCCGTAAAAATCAAGTGAAGCAATTTTTGTATATTTTTTTAACTGAGGAAGTAAAACTTCAGCAGTAAATGATGATTTTATTAATTCAACAACAGGAATGTTGAAATCTGCAAAAACTTTATCATCGTCAGTTCCTCTAACTTCAGGGCTAGACATTATAACAACCTGATCTTCAGGGTTGTGTTGTTTATATTTTTCAGCACGTGCTACACCTGACTGGAAAAACTGGTTTGAGTCTTCCTTTACAGCTGATCCTATAATAATAATGTGAGTAATTTTATTAGTATCTAAAATAGATTCTTTATAAAGACCGATGCGTGTTTCACCCTGATATGCATGTGCAGTGGTAACTGCGACAAATGTCATAGCAAGAATTGATAAAATTCTCATTCGTATGCCCCTTATTTGATAGTTGCTTTGAAGTCTCAAATGGGGCAGATACCGTCAATAAAGGGTGTAAAAACTACATTCTTATTCGTCTGACTCGAGCTTCGACACGTCTAAAGCGCGTGCTTCTCCAACGATTTTTGTAAGTAAGTACTCTGGAATACTCCCCGGTTGATCCAGGACAATGGTACGCTCTTTCAGAATGACCAGTGTGGGAATTGAGCGTATCTGGAAGTCTTCGCCAAGGTCCAATTCAACTTCTGTATTCACTTTTCCAAAAAATATATCAGGATTTTTTTTCGCAACAGATTCAAAAATGGGACTGAATATTTTGCAAGGTTCGCACCAGCTTGCCCAAAAATCGAGGATAACGATTTGATGCTTATCAAGAATTTCGTCTATGTTTTGTGCTGTAACAATTTTTGATCCCATAAGATCTCCTTACTAATTTATAAGTACGCTGTTAAAGAATGTCAGTAAATATTCTATAGGCATCGTGGATATTTTCAGCAAGACTAAACTCAGAAACATAAATCAAAGGACGATCTATGAAAAATCTTATTGCACTTTGTGCAGCAACTCTCTCTTTCTCGGCCATGGCCTCAGTCACTTGCCCGGACCTTCAGGGTCGCTACCCAAAATGTCATTCGGAAATCAGAGATATAAAAGGCGAGTACAGCGTAGAGCAGTACATGAAAGACGATACGACATTTTATCAAATCCATTATACTGATGATGATTCAAATGATGATAGAACTGATGCTATCCGTACTGACGGTGTGATGGAATCGAGAAAAGAAAAACTTCCTCGCGTGGGAATTAAAGTAAGAATCGATTCTAAATCAAGATGTAACACTGACTCTGTAGTTTCAGATGCAGATGTTTATTTTCTGGGTAAAAAAGTCGGAACTTTTGTCACGAAGATTTATAAAGATGAAAACAATACTCTTTATTCAAATCTGGATGGAAGCTATCTTGGAAAGCCACTTAGTAAACGTATTGTCTGTACTCAGGAATAATTTTCGGGCAGAGCAATCTGCCTGAATTAAACTCCTGTCGGAAGGATTACTTTAAACGTAGATCATTTTCCCAATACACTCTCGACCTCAATCGAGCCCTGGTGAGCATCAATAATCTGTTTTGTAATATATAGACCTAATCCTAGTCCACTGATGTTGGTGCTTGAAATAGCGCGCTCAAAACGTTCAAAAATTTTCGACTGCATTTCTTTAGCGATACCCATTCCCGAATCTTCCACTATAAGTTCAGCTTTTCCCTTGTGGTGTCTCACTGTCATTGTAACGGGACCGTTAGAGCCGTATTTGATCGCATTGGAAATAAGGTTTACTAATACCTGCTCAATTCTATACCGGTCACAAAAGACAACAACATTTTCTTCAAGATCTTCTTTCAATACACATTTTGCTTTTACTAACTCTTCTGCAAAACGTTCATCCACTTCCTTGACAAGTTTGCTTAAATTAACTTCTTCAAATTTATAAGTCAGTTTACCGGTTTCAATTCTTGTAACATCGAGAAGATCTTCAATGAGGACTGTAAGGCGGTCAACCTGATTACTTGAACTCGATAATGACTTTAATAATTTTTCAGGTGCAGGAGTAGTACCTTCTGTAATGTTAATTCCTCTTATCATCATCTGCAGCTGCATTTTTAATGATGTGATTGGAGTCTTTAATTCATGTGAAGCGATAGAAACAAATTCATCACGTGCATGAATGGCTGATTGAGCGGAGCTGTAAAGGAGAGCATTCTCAATCGCGATACCGGCACGTCTACCAAGATCTTCTGCAAATGAAAGGTCTTTTTCGTTAAATGGTGGTCTGGATTTTCCTGTAATGAAAGCAAGAGAACCGCGAATTTTTCCACGGGTCTTGATTGGCACAATCATGCTGGAGTTGCAGCCGAGTTCATTTAGTAACTCCCGTTTTCTTGTATCTGGATTTCTTCTCATTAAATCTTCAGAGTCAATATTGGGATCGAAATGAGAATGGTCTTCCAGGACTTTAAAAACTTTCTGGTCAGGAGGATAATTTTGAATATATTCCTGAATGATCGCAGTCTTTTTCTTATCAGCATGAGCACCGGAAGCTCGTTCAAAAATTCCTTCATCATTCAGAATTGAAACTGTGCACCAGTCGCCAAGTGCAGTGACTGAAAGTTCTGCAAGTAAGGCAAGAGTTTCTTGATAATCAAGAGATGCAGAAAGCATTGTACTAACTTTTGCAAGAAAGGCTTCACGTGCAGCGATGAGTTCCCGTTCCTTAACAGCACCTTCTTCTTTGACCATTCTCATGATCTCATCTTCGTTATTTTTTTTATCCGTAATATCTTCTGAAACACCTAAAAGATATTGTGGATTACCATCCTGACCGAATAACGGAATTTTTTTTGTATGTAGAATTCTGGTTCCGAGTGTCCTGCTTTGAATAATCTCTTCTTTGATATCTACAACTGCATGGCCAGAAATAACTTCGCGGTCTTTGAAAATAAAACTATCTGCCTGATGTTTTGGAAAAAAATCATAATCGTTTTTTCCCAGTAATTCTGATTTACTAATTCCCAGTAAATCTTCACCTGCTTTGTTGAAACGAATAAACTTTAAATCTTTGGCGTCTTTAACGAAAACCATTAATGGAATATTTTCAATTAACAGATCAAGATACTCAGTCGATTTTTGTAATTCTTCAGAGTGAATATGAGCTTCAATATATTTTTCATAAATCTTGCCCATCATGTAACTTGTACTGATACCCATGAAAGCAAGTATGCCGATTTCCGTCATTGAAGAAAAATTTGCAAACTTTAATGTGTAGGCAGGGGGTACGAGGAAAAAGAGTGCAAGAAAGCAGCAAATGACTGTGGCGATGTAGCCGAATCTTGAACCACTAAACCAGGCCGAAATAAAAATAGCGGGATAAAAAAAGAGCCATTCATTACTGGCCGTCATTGACTGAAGAATGATCTGAAAAAATAAAGCTATGAAGGACAAACAAGTTGCCATTGCAAAGCCGTTGATAATTTTTTTGTCAGTAATTTCTTCATGGCCTGCACTTGTAAAATACATATTGAGATTAACGTGCAACTTACTTTTTTGACAAGATAAGATGGGCGTTGACCCATGGCGCAGGAGTGAAATTAATTAGACAAAATTGCCAAACATATTACTATTGAAATGAGAACACATGCAAAGTAATAATACAGTACCATTTATTAAAAAACCCTTTAGCTTCTGGAAAAATATTTCCATTTCAAAGAAGCTTTATGCCGTCGTTGGCACTATGGCCATGCTTGTTATTATCGAATTACTCACACTTCGATTTGCCACGGATACATTATCAGCAGTTCGCGCTTTCGTAGGTGGCGAGGCAAGTTGGTCTAAAGCACAGAAGAATGCTGTCTATCGTTTTCAGCGATACGCTATGACAAAAAATGAAGCGGACTATGAAGCGTTTCACGAATCATTGAAAATTCCCGACGGTGACCGCAAGGCAAGAACAGAGTTATCAAAAGCAAAACCAAATATGTCTATTGTCTATGAAGGCTTTATTGAAGGTCATGTTCATGCCGATGATATTGAATCCGTTGTAAATTTATTAAGACGTTTTTACTGGGTCAGCTATATCATGAAGGCCGTCGATGCATGGACGGAAGGTGACAAGTTACTTCTTGAATTGAGAGAAGTTGCGATTCAGTATCATGACAGAGTTACGAGAGGTGATAAAGATTCACAGAGAATGCAGGAGTCTCTCGATCAAATTATAGGTATCAATAACGGTCTTACCAGAGTTGAAGGAACATTTTCCGAAGTACTAGGTGCAGGATCACGCTGGCTTGAAGATATTGTTTTTGCCATATTGTTTTTTCTCGTTATTACCGTTGAAAGTATTGGCCTTACACTTACATTTTTTACAAGTAGAGCAATTTCAAAAGGGCTTAATAGTCTCAATGAAGTTGCGACTGAGTTTGGACGAGGCGATTTTACGAGAAGACTTCCTGTTCATTCAGGTGATGAAATTGGAAAACTCACGAAGTCTGTTAACAGCATGGGAGACTTGTTGCAAAAGTCTTATTACGATTTGAGACTTTCGCATAAAGAGCTGGAAGATAAAATTCAGATAAGGACTGCAGAGCTTGCAGAGATTGCCAATCAAAACAGCATGCTTTATCAGGAAGCAAAAAATGCTGTGAAAATGAGAGATGATTTTCTTTCGATAGCTTCACATGAACTTCGCACACCTCTTACTGCTTTAAATCTGCAGCTTTATTTGCTGGAGAAAGCGGCGAGTTCACAGGAAAAAGAAGGAAGTGTCGAACAGGTAAAAGATCTTTCAAAAAAGGCCTCTACATTAGTGAAAAAGATCGCTGTTCTTCAGGAAGTTCTGATGGACCTTGCACAAATCCGGGCTGGAAAACTGGAAGTTAAAAAACGACCAAATGATGTTTCCGTGATTGCTCTAGAAGTTGTTTCACATCTTATTTCTGAGTCACAGAAATTAGGTTCTGAAATTATTTTCGATACAAAAGGTTCTATCATTGGAGTTTTTGACAGCACAAGAATCGGACAAGTCATCACAAACCTTCTGACTAACGCCTTAAAATATGGCGATAAAAAACCAATCCAGTTGAATCTCTATGAAGATAATGGAATGGCAGTGATTGAAGTTATCGATCATGGAATTGGAATATCTTCTGATAAACAGAGACAGATCTTTGAGCGATTTGAGAGGGTCAATGAAGACCCTGCTGTATCAGGACTTGGTCTCGGTCTTTATATTTCAAAACAAATAATTGAAGCCCACTCAGGAGTTATCGAGATCGAAAGCAGTCCTGAAACGGGCACGAAGTTCACTGCAAAATTTCCCATCGCTTGATTATTGGCAGGTAATAAATTCCATTTCATTTAAAGCAGTTTTTGGATCGTGAAGAAACGCTTCCATGTCCCAAACTCTTG